>NZ_LLXS01000004.1:0-137174 GCF_001431585.1 Stenotrophomonas pictorum JCM 9942
CTCGGGCTCGGGCTCGGGCTCCGGCTCGGGCTCGGGCTCAGGCTCGGGCTCAGGCACGGCTGCGATATCGCCATAAGTGGCGGCCAACGTCAGCTCGTCGCTGTCCGGGGTGCTGCCGCCACCGGCCTGCTCTGGCGTACGGCTCCGGTCGGCCGGATCCATCGCCATCGGCGCGCCGCTGAATCCGGCCAGGCCACTGGGATTGCCGTCCAGCCCTCCGGCATCGCCCATCGGCGGATTGGGCGAGTCGGGAACGGTTCCCGGCGACAGCGCGGGCAGATCACCCGGGTAAGTCGCCCGGCCATCCGTGCCGACCACCATCGACGTCCCGGCCTGGCTCAGATTGCCGGAGTACCCGTCATTGCCGGTCCAATCGATGCGATCCCCATAGACCAGATCGACGCGCAGCCGATCGCCGATGAGCATATCCACCACCGCCCCGCGGATGCCGGCCGTGCCCACCGGGGTGGTGATGGAGACACCGCCCTTGGCTTTGGAGGCCGCTCCTCCGACAAACCGCAGGATGCCGCGGCTGGCACTGGCCGCCAGTCGGGCGCTGCCCTTGGCCGGGTCGTAGACGAAGCTGTCGATGACCAGCGACGAGCGCGGGCCGACGGTGAAGCTGCTGCCATCGGCCAGCAGGATCTGCACCGCGCCCTTGTCGTCGGTCTCGAAGCGCTGGTCGCGCAGCACGTGGTCGCCCAGCCGCACCTGGCGCATGGGGGCGGTTCCGCTCTGGCTGCGCGCCGCCGGCGACACCGCGGCGGTCACGCCGACCTGCGGCTGCTGGGCGAACGCCGCGGGCAACAGTACGGCCGCCTTGAGCAGGACGATCACCGGAAGATATTTGGCCGCCATGTCGTGTCCTCAGAAGCTCTGTGTCAGCAAAAACCCGACGAAGCGGTTGCTGTAATCGCGGATCTGGTAGTTCGAATGCACCGTGCGCCAGCCGGCGAAGAACTGCAGCTCGGTGCTGTCGCGCAGCGGAACGGTCTGCACCAGCTGCAACATCAGCTCGTTGCCTTTCTGCACATGGCGCCGGTCCACCACCGGCATCGGCGCGTCATTGCGGCGGCGGCCCACCTGCCCCAGCAGCGCCAGCGTCCAGGACTGCTGGCCAGCGGCAACTGGCGCGGCAAAACGGTGGCTCAGGCCGGCAGTGAGCCGCGGTTCCCAGTAGGCGTTGTAACCGGCGCGTGCCTCACGGCGCTCGACACCGGGGCCGATTACCCATTGCCAGTCGGCAGCGTGCTGGCGGGTGTAACTCACGCTGGCGCGATAGCGCTGGCCGGAGAACTCCGCCGCGCTGGCCTGGGCCGGTGGCGGGGTGTAGTGCTCATCGCGGTAGTCGAGGTTCACCGCCAGCGCCGCCTCGCGCCCAACCGGCTGCCGGTAGGCCAGCGCCAGTCCATCCGACTGCATGTAACGCGCGCCCTGCAGCCACATCTGTCCGGTGACCGCGCTGAGCGACAGGCGCGCATCGCGCAGTCCCAGCCGGCTGAGCGAGAAATCCGCCCCCACCCGCAGCTCCAGCACCTGGCTGTCGAGCCGGTCCAGTTCGCGATAGCGATTGCCCGAGCCGCCCAGCGATACATCCAGGCGGTCGCCGTGGCGCGACAGCAGATGCCGATAGCGCAGATTCGCCCCCAGCTGGCCGCTCAGGTCGCTGGCCGCACGCGACTCGGGCGACAGCAGGAAATCCAGGCCGTTGAGGGAAATCGAGTTCACATCCGGCGCCGCGTTGGCATTGCTTTCCCAGCGGCTGCCGAGCATCACGCGCCCCGAGAACCCGCTGCGCTGCCGCTTGCCGGCATCGATCACCGCCAGATAGCCCTCGACCTTGATCCGCACCGGCTCGGGCGTATCGGTCCGCGCCAGCACTGCGTCAAACAGCGTGCGGGCCTGGGGATAGGCGCCCAGCCGGAAGTACAGCGCGGCCAGTTCCAGCTGCAGCCGCGGCGTGGCCGGATGCTGCACCAGCAGACGTTCATAGGTGCCGATGGCCGCTTCGTAGTCGCCCACGCGTGTGGACAGCACCGCGTAAGCAAAACCGGTATCGACATCGGCCGGGTTGGCGAGGATCTTCTGGAACAGCGCGCGCCGCTGCTCCTCCAGCTGCGGCACCTCGGCGGCCGGCACCGAGGGCGGCAGGTTGTAGGAACGGTGCTGCGCCCAGCTGGGGCCGGTTGAAACACAGCACAGCGCTGCCGCCAGCAACACCGTCCGCGCTCGCCCCCTGCGTGCTGCAGATACCGGTGCTGCCTGGCGGCGGCACTGTCCCCCCATGCGTGTCCTGCTCACATCCACCTCCCCACCGCGCGCTCCAACCACTGTCGGCCGACAGCGCAGGGCGCAGCCTGCGCGGAGTGTAGGGAACCGGCGTAAGAGCCCGGCCGGCGCCCTGCTCATCCGGCCGGGAATGGCTCCCCCGTAGAATCCCGCACACGCCCTCCCGTGCGTGCCCCGCGATCTCCGCCCCATGAATGCCTATGCCCTGCTTGCCTGTACCATCGCCCTGGAAGTGGCCGCCACCTCGCTGCTCAAGGCCTCCGATGGCATGACCCGGTTGTGGCCGACGCTCGGCGCGCTGGCCGGCTACGGCGTGTGCTTCTGGCTGCTGTCGCTGGTAATGAAGTCCATCCCCACCGGTATCGCCTACGCCATCTGGTCCGGGGTCGGTATCGTGCTGATCTCACTGATCGGGCTGTTCGTGTTCAAGCAGAAGCTCGACGCCGCGGCCATCCTCGGCATCGGCCTGATCTGCGCCGGGGTGCTGGTCATCAACCTGTTCTCGCGCGCCAGCGTCCACTGAGCCGCACCGCGCGGCCGCGCGCGTCATTTCAAACCCGTGCGTGCCCGGCCGGGACCAGCCACCCGACAACTCCATCGAAGCGGTGGCCGCACCGAATGCGGCGGTGATCCCGGTCGGATCTCGCGCCAGCCTACGGCGCTGGTGGAAGCGTCCGCGCGCTTCAGCAGTTCCCACCGGAGCAATCACGGCGGGCATGACCGCCAGTTCCCGCACGTGCCCGGCAGCAACCCGATGCCGGCGCCCAGAAGGGGGCAAGCCACTGCCGGCTGCCGAGCCGTGGTCAGGCCCAGACCCGCGCCGCACAGCAGGCAAGGATCGATCGCGCACGCACGCGGTGCAGTGGCCTGGCCCAGGCCTGAGAACCGGGGTCTGTCCGCCGTGCGCGCAATCCACACCAACGGTCGCGGTTGCGCCCCCTCTCAAGGCCGGATGCGGCGGGCGACGTAAACTGTGCCTCCGCCCGTCTCAGGAAACAGTCGATGTACGCAAAAGACGTAGCGCTGCTGGTGGTGGATCTGCAGCCGGACTTCATGCCCGGTGGCGCGCTGCCCTGCCAGCAGGGCGATGCGATCGTCCCGGCGATCGCCCAGCTGCTGGCCTCGCGGCGCTATGCCACCGTCATCGCCACCCAGGACTGGCATCCGGCCGATCACCTGTCCTTCGCCAGCCAGCACGGCTGGCGCCAACCGTTCGAGCAGATCCTGCTGCATGGCCAGCCGCAGACGCTGTGGCCGGACCACTGCGTGCAAGGCTCCGCCGGCGCGGCGCTGGACCCGCGGGTGGACTGGCGTCATGCCGACCTGATCCTGCGCAAAGGCACGCAGCGCGAGGTGGATTCCTATAGCGCGTTCCGCGAGAACATCGGCCCGCACGGCGACCGGCCGGCGACTGGCCTGGCCGGCTGGTTGCACGAACGCGGCATCGCCGAGGTGCATGTGTGCGGACTGGCGCGCGATTACTGCGTGCTGTGGAGCGCGCAGGACGCGGCGATCAGCGGCTTTCGCGTACGTTTCCTGTGGGAGCGGAGCCGGCCTGTCTCAGCCGAAAACGATGCCGCCACCCGTATCGCGCTGGAAGCGGCAGGGATCGACTTGCTCTGAAGCGGCGGCCGGCAGCGGTGTGCTCCGGCACCGCTCCCCCGCGATCACGACATCGGGCCGCACATCTCAGCGGAACACGACGGTGCGATGGCCATTGAGCAGGATGCGATGTTCGACATGGCGCCGCACCGCGCGGGCCAGCACCTGCGATTCGGTATCGCTGCCCAGCTGCACCAGATCGCGCGGCGTCATCGCATGATCCACCCGCGCCACGTCCTGCTCGATGATCGGACCTTCATCCAGATCGGAAGTCACATAGTGCGCGGTGGCACCGATGATCTTGACCCCGCGCGCATGCGCCTGGTGATACGGCTGCGCGCCCTTGAAGCTGGGCAGGAAGCTGTGGTGGATGTTGATCGCGCGCCCGGCCAGCGCCTGGCACAGCCGCGGTGACAGGATCTGCATGTAACGCGCCAGCACCACCAGGTCGATCCGCTCGCGTTCGACCAGGTCCAGCAACTGCTGCTCCTGCTCATCGCGGTTGTGCGCGTCCACCGGCAGATGATGGAACGGCACCCCGTAGGAGCCGCACAGTGCGGCAAAATCGGGGTGGTTGGAGGCCACCGCGGCGATGTCCACCTTCAGCTGGCGGCTGTGTGTACGGAACAGCAGATCGTTCAGGCAATGGCCCTGCTTGCTGACCAGCACCAGCAGGCGCGCCCGGCGGCGTGCATCGTGCAGCTCCCACTGCATTGCGAATGCTTCGCCCAGCGCCTGCAGGCGCGCGCGAACGGCCGGCGCATCCGCCACCGACCTCATGTCGAAATGCACGCGCAGGAAGAAGCGGCCGCTTTCCTCGTCACCGAACTGCTGGGCATCGAGGATGTTGCAGCCGGCCTCGAACAGCAGGCCGGAGACGCGGTAGACGATGCCGGTACGGTCCGGGCAGGACAGGGTGAGAATGTAATCGGGGCGCATAGCCGCTGGAGTCTAAGTCAGCGGCGTGCGGCCGCACGCAATGCTGACAACTGCAACCAAGCGCCCCCGCGCTCAGCCGGGACCGCGCACGCTCCAGCGCACCAGCCGGGCAACCAGCGGACGCACCAGCAGCACGCAGCCGAACGCCACCGGCATCGCCAGCGCGTAGGCGTGCAGGATGCGCGCCGGCAGCCCGCGATCCAGCCCGGTGTTGCTGGCGGTGATCACCGTGCACATCAGCAAGGCCATGATCGCGGCCATGTAGAACGCGAACATCCAGGGCATCGCCCGGGGCGGCAGCCGCCAGTCACGCCGTGCCGGTGGCCTCACCCGAACACCCCGCGGGCACCGGCCGGCTCACAGCGCAGGTACTGCGGCGCCGGGACGACCTTGTCGCCCAGGGCGGCGGCGGCGTGCCACGGCCAACGCGGGTCGTAGAGGATGCCGCGGGCCAGTGCGATCGCGTCGGCCTGACGGTCCTTCAGGATGGCCTCGGCCTGCTTTGGCTCGGTGATCAGCCCCACCGCGATCACCGGCATGCCCACCACGGCCTTGATCGCCGCGGCGAACGGCACCTGGTAGCCCGGGGCCACCGGAATCTGCTGCCGCCGGTCCAGACCGCCGCTGGAGACATGCAGGAACTGGCAACCCCGGGCATCAAGCACCTGCGCCAATGCAATGCTCTGCGGCAGATCCCAGCCGCCGGCGACCCAGTCGGTGGCCGAGATCCGCACCCCCACACTGATCTTGTCCGAGACCGCTTCACGCACCGCATCGAACACCCGCACCAGCAGGCGCAGGCGGTTCTCCAGCGAGCAGCCGTATTCGTCCTCGCGCTGGTTGCTCAGCGGCGACAGGAACTGGTGCAGCAGGTAGCCATGCGCGGCATGGATCTCGATCAGGTCCAGGCCGATCCGCTCGGCGCGGCGCGCGGCGGCGACAAACGCGGCGACCACCGCCTCGATGCCGGCCTCATCGAGCGCCTGCGGCGTGGGATCGCTGTCCAGATAGCCGCAGGCCGACGGGGCCAGCGTCTGCCAGCCATGGGGATCGTCCGGCGAGAGCGCCGCACCACCGTCCCACGGGCGCGCCGTGGAAGCCTTGCGCCCGGCATGGGCCAGCTGTATCCCGATCGGCATCGGCGACCACTGCCGCACCGAGGCCAGCACTGCCGCCAGCGCCGCTTCGGTGGCGTCACCCCACAGGCCCAGGTCGGCCCAGCTGATGCGTCCTTCCGGCAGCACCGCGGTGGCTTCCAGGATCAGCAGGCCGGCGCCGGACTGCGCCAGCTGGCCCAGATGCATGCGGTGCCAGTCGTTGGCCAGCCCGTCGGTGCTGGCGTACTGGCACATCGGGGCGATGACGATGCGGTTGGACAACGACAACGGGCCGAAGGTGATCGGCGAGAACAGCTGGCTCAAAACAGACTCACGGACAGGAGAAAACGGGCGCTATTGCACTCCTGTGCGCGGCCGCGCACAACCACCGGGATGGATCACTGTTTCGCAAATTCCGTGTTCAGCCCGCTGGCGGGCGCCAGCCTCAGTGCCCGCCCGGCAACAGAAACGCCAGCGCCTGCGCGCAGGGCGCATGGATCTTGAGTTCGAGCAGGTCATCGGCACGGGTGCGCCCCAGGTTGATCGCGGCCACCGGCAGTCCGGCGCGGGCCGCGGCCTGCACGAAACGGAAGCCCGAATAGACCATCAGCGAAGACCCCACCACCAGCACCGCATCGGCCTGGCGCAGGTGCGCGTGCACCGCCTCCACCCGCGCGCGCGGCACGTTCTCGCCGAAGAACACCACATCCGGCTTGAGAATGCCGCCGCAGCGCTCGCAGGCCGGCACCTGGAAACCGGAAAAATCCGTGTCCAGATCGGCATCGCCATCCGGCGCGGTCCCGGCCTGGCGCACCTCCCAGCCGGGATTGGCCTGGCGCAGGCGCTGCTGCAGGTGTTCACGTGTGGAGCGCGCCTGGCAGCCCATGCAGCACACCGCGTCCAGGCGCCCGTGCAGATCGATCACCGTCCGGCTGCCGGCACGCTGGTGCAGGCCGTCCACATTCTGGGTCAGCAGCAGTTCGACCCGGCCCTCGGCCTCCAGCGCCGCCAGTGCGTGATGGGTGGCGTTGGGCCGGGCCAGACCGATACGCGGCCAGCCCAGCAGGCTGCGCGCCCAGTAGCGCTGGCGCGTGGCCGGCTCGGCCATGAACGCGCGGTAGTCCACCGGCGGCGTGCGCTTCCACTGCCCGTCGGCATCGCGGTAGTCGGGAATGCCCGAATCGGTGCTGCAACCGGCACCGGTCAGCACCAGCAGGCGCCGGTGCCGGGCGATGAACGCCGCCAGCCCGGGGGCCGGTGAGGTGGCCGGGATTCCGGCCGGAACTGCCGATGCGCCGTCCACGTGTCCGGTCCGGTCAGCGCGGCAACGCCGGCACCGCGGTCGGGTGGCCGTCATCGCCCAGCGCGATCATCACGAAGGTGCCCTTGGTGCACAGCTTGCGTTCGCCGCTGTGCAGGTCCTCGGTGACCAGCTCCACCTCCACGGTCATCGAGCTGCGCCCGACGCGCACCACCCGGCCGATGGTTTCCACCATCTGCCCGACCCGGATCGGCAGCTTGAAATCGACCTGGTCCGAACGCGCGGTCACCACCGTGTGGCGCGAGTAGCGCGCGGCGGCCAGGAACGCGGCCTTGTCCATCCACGCCAGCGCCTGGCCACCGAACAGCGTGCCCATGTGGTTGGTGTGGTTGGGGAACACGATCTCCGCCATGCGGATCTCGGTAGGCGGCTGGGTTTGGACAATCGCGCTCATGGCCATCCTGCGATGTAGAGGCCCGCGGCGGCAGCGCGGCGGGCAGGGGGGAGACGCCGATTTTAAAACAGGCGATGTGACGGCTCAGAACGCCATGTCGAAACTGACCTCGCCCTGCACGCCGACCTGGTAGGCCGAGGCGCGGCGCTCGAAGAAGTTGGTCAGTTCCTGCACGTCCTGCAGTTCCATGAACGGCAGCGGGTTGCGCACGTTGTACTTCTTCTCCATGCCCAGCTTGAGGAAGTGGTTGTCGGCGCAATGCTGCAGGTACTGGCGCATGTCCCGGGTGGAGATGCCGGCCACGCCGCCGGAGAGCACGTCTTCGGCGAACTGCACCTCGCACTCGATCGCCTCGGCCAGCATCGTGTACACCTGCTGCTTCATTTCCTCGTCGAACAGGTCCGGCTCCTCCTCGCGCACGGTGCGCACGCATTCGAAGGCGAACTCCATGTGCGCGCTTTCATCGCGGAACACCCAGTTGGTGCCCGAGGCCAGCCCCGGCAGCAGACCGCGCGAGCGGAAGTAGTACACGTAGGCGAACGCGGCAAAGAAGAACAGGCCTTCGATGCAGGCGGCAAAGCAGATCTGGTTGAGCAGGAACTGGCGACGCTGGGCGCGGGTTTCGATGCGCTTGAGATCCTGGATCGAGTCGATCCACTTGAAGCAGAAATCGGCCTTGGTCTTGATCGCCGGGATGTTCTCCACCGCCGCGAACGCCTTGGCGCGCTCGTCCGGATCGGGCAGGTAGTTGTCCAGCAGGGTCAGGTAGAACTGCACGTGCAGCGCCTCCTCGTACAGCTGCCGCGACAGGTACATGCGCGCCTCGGGCGCGTTGAGGTGCTGGTACAGGTTCAGCACCAGGTTGTTGGAGACGATCGAATCGCCGGTGGCGAAGAATGCGACCAGGCGGTGGATCAGGTGGCGGTCGGCCGGCGACATCTTGCCGTGCAGGTCGCTGATGTCGATCTGGAAGTTGATCTCCTCCACCGTCCACGAGTTCTTGATCGCGTTGCGGTACATCTCGTAGAAGTGCGGGTAGCGCATCGGGCGCAGGGTCAGCTCGAAACCGGGGTCTAGCAGCATCTGGCGGGTGGTGTCGGACATGGAAACCTTCTCTCTATTTTTTTGCCGCTTTGCGGTGGAAGCAGGGGAAACGTGCACGCCGGCGCGGCCGTCAGCCGCGTGGCCGCCGCCCGGTCGCGGGCGGCGGTGCGAGCCGCCTTACTGGCAGGCCTCGCAGCTTTCCGGGTTCTCCAGCGAGCAGGCCACCGCTTCGGCCGGCGCATAGCTGCTGACCGTGGTCTTGGCGATCCGGGTGGCCGGTCGCGAGCGCAGGTAGTAGGTGGTCTTGATGCCCTGCTTCCACGCGTACATGTACATGGACGACATCGCACCGATGTTCGGGCTTTCCATGAACAGGTTGAGCGAGGCGGACTGGTCGATGAAGGCGCCACGGTCGGCGGCCATGTCGATCAGCGCGCGCATCGGCAGTTCCCACGCGGTGCGGTACACCTGTCGCAGCGGCTCGGGGATCTGCGCCAGGTTCTGGATCGAGCCGTCGGCCAGCTTGATCGCATCGCGCATTTCCGCCGTCCACAGGCCCAGCTGCTTGAGCTCGTCCACCAGATAGCGGTTGACCTGCAGGAAGTCGCCGGACAGCGTTTCGCGCTTGAACAGGTTGGACACCTGCGGCTCCACGCATTCGTAGCAGCCGGCGATCGAGGCGATGGTCGCGGTCGGGGCGATGGCGATCAGCAGCGAGTTGCGCAGGCCGTGCTGCTGGATGCGGGCCCGCAATGCGTCCCAGCGCGCGACATCCACCGGGGCGATGTTCCAGGCGTCGAACTGCAGCGCGCCACTGGCCGCGCGGGTGTCGTTGAACGAGGGATGGCGGCCGCGCTCGATAGCCAGCTCGCAGGAGGTTTCCAGCGCGTGGAAGTAGATCGTCTCGGCGATCTGCCGGGACAGCGCGCGGGCCTGCTCCGAATCGAACGGCAGCCGCTTGCGGAAGAACACATCCTGCAGACCCATGCAGCCCAGGCCCACCGGGCGCCAGCGCAGGTTGCCGCGGCGGGCGGTTTCGATCGGATAGAAATTCAGGTCGATCACACGGTCGAGCTGGCGCACGGCCAGGCGGACGGTTTCGGCCAGCTTTTCGAAATCGAAGTCACCGTGCGCGTCGAAGTGGTTGCCCAGGTTGATCGAACCCAGGTTGCACACCGCGGTCTCCTCGTCGGAGGTGATCTCCAGGATCTCGGTGCACAGGTTGGACAGGTGGATCACATTGCCCGGGCGCAGGGTCTGGTTGCTGGCCTTGTTGCACTTGTCCTTGAACGTCATCCAGCCGTTGCCGGTCTCGGCCAGGGTGCGCATCATCCGGCCGTACAGCTTGCGCGCGGAAATGCGCTTGGCCGCCTTGCCCTGCGTTTCGGCCTGCACATAGGCGCGCTCGAAGGCCTCGCCGTACAGGTCGGTGAGCTCCGGTACCACGCTCGGATCGAACAGCGACCATTCCTGGTCGGCTTCCACGCGGGCCATGAACAGGTCCGGCACCCAGTTGGCCAGATTGAGGTTGTGGGTGCGGCGCGACTCGTCACCGGCGTTGTCGCGCAGCTCGAGGAAATCCTCGATGTCGGCGTGCCAGGTTTCCAGATAGACGCAGGCCGCGCCCTTGCGCTTGCCGCCCTGGTTGACCGCCGCCACCGAGGAATCGAGCGTCTTGAGCCACGGCACGATGCCGTTGGAATGGCCGTTGGTGGAGCGGATCAGCGAGCCGCGCGAGCGCACCCGCGAGTAGCTCACGCCGATGCCGCCACTGAACTTGGACAGCTGCGCGATATCGCCGTATCTGGCGTAGATCGACTCGAGCGAATCGCGCGGCGAATCGAGCAGGAAGCACGAGGACAGCTGCTCGTGCACGGTGCCGGAATTGAACAGGGTCGGGCTGGACGGCAGGTAGTCCAGGCTGCCCATGCGCTGGTAAAGCGCCAGCGCCTCGGGTACGTCCTCGCTCAACGCGCTGGCGATGCGCAGGAAGAACTGCTGCGGGGTCTCGATCACCTTGCGCGTGTGCGGATGGCGCAGCAGGTAGCGGTCATACAGCGTGCGCAGGCCGAAGTAGTCGAAGTTCAGGTCGTACTCGGGGTTGACCGCATCGTTGAGCTTGCGCGCGTTGATCTGCACGAAGCCCAGCAGGCGTTCGTTGATCAGGCCGACCTCGTGGCCGCGGGCGATGGACTGCGAGAACGCGTGGATCTCCTGCCCGGACACTTCCTTGGCGATGAAGCTGGCCAGCAGGCGCGCGGCCAGGCGCCCGTACTCGGGCTCCTCGCCGATCAGCAGCGCGGCGGTGCGGATCGACAGCTCGTCCAGCTCCTGAGTGGTGGCGCCGTTGTACAGGCCGGAGATGGTGCGGGTGGCCACACGCATCGGGTCGACCGCGTGCAGGCCCTCGCAGCAGCGCTGGATCGCGCGCACGATCTTGTTCAGGTCCACCGGCTCGACCACACCGTTGCGCTTGGTCACGCTCATCGCGGTGGCAGTCGGCGGCGGGGTCAGCAGGAATTCGTCCGCCGTGGTGGGGGCGACGGCGACGGGCGTTTCGGAAATGGTCACGGCGTTTCTCCATGCGTGATGCACGCGGCTCCCGTCCCTCGACAGGTGCGGGGCCGGCGGTTCCAGAGCATGGGGACGCGGTGTCGCACGGGCCGCGACGCGCGGACCGGCCAGGTCCACGTCACGGCTCGTGATGCACCGACCATCTCCCCCCGGAGATTCGCGCGGCCGGCACCGCGCGGTGTGCTTCGCGCGGCTGTCGGCAGGTCTTCGGACTCATGGGCGCGGAGGCGCAGGCCTCCTCCTTCTCCGCCGCTTCCCAAGGCCGGGCGGCCTCAGTGCTGTGTGGCGGGGTCGTTCCCAATTACCGCTGCGGGGCAGTGCTGGAATGGCCCGGACAGGCGTCACCAGCTTCCCTCTTAGTCCACCGGGTTGCTGCCCGACAGAACCGACGCGCACAAGATACTGGGCAAAAGTGACAGCCGCAACACTAGATATTGTGAACAACCCTGTGCACAACCCGGCCGCAAGCTTGTCCCGCCACGGTTGCGGGGCATCGCCGGACGGCAGCATATTTTTCTCAAAGCTGGTTCAATCCCCGGCCCTTCCTGCGGGCCGTGGCCTTGAAACAGACGTTCAAATGGATCGCTGTGGCGGTGCTGGTGTTGCTGCTGGGCGCCTCGTTCCACTACAGCGGCGGCTGGCTGCAGCTGTGCGCGGGGCTGGCGCTGTTCCTGTTCGGCATGCAGTGCCTGGAACAGGGGCTCAAGGCGCTGGCCGGCGGCGGCATGGAGCGCCTGCTCGCGCGCAGCACCGCCACCCCGCTCAAGGGCCTGCTGTTCGGCGGCGGCGCCACCTTGCTGCTGCAATCGAGCACGCTGGTGTCGCTGCTGACCATCGCCTTCCTCGGCACCGGGCTGATCCAGCTCGGCGGCGCGATCGCGGTGCTGCTGGGCGCCAATCTCGGTGCCACCAGCGGCATCTGGCTGCTGGCGCTGGCCGGACAGAACCTGAGCCTGTCGCCGTTGGCGCTGCCGCTGCTGGTGTTCGGCGTGCTGGCCCGCTACACCGGTCCGCGCGGCATGGCGGCCGGGCAGCTGCTGGTCGGCATCGCCTTCATCTTCCTGGCCATCGACCAGATCAAGGACGGTTTCTCGGCGATGACCACCATCGAGCTGGGCCGCTATGCCGCCGATGGCTGGGCCGGCACGTTGCTGTTCGTGGCGGTGGGACTGGGGCTGACGGTGATCGTGCAGTCCTCGCATGCCACGCTGATGCTGACCCTGGCGGCGCTGTCGCAAGGCCAGCTGGAACCGGCGCAGAGCCTGGCCATCGCCATCGGCTCCAATGTCGGCAGCAGTGTGTCCACCGCGGTGATGGGGTTCCTGGGCGGCAACCGCGCCGGGCAGCGGCTGGCGCTGGCGCATGTGCTGTTCAACGTCAGCACCGCGCTGGTGGCGCTGCTGGCCCTGCCGCTGCTGCAGTCGGCGGTGCTGTGGCTCACCGCCCGGGCCGGCATGGGCGACAACGCGCTGATCCAGCTGGCCCTGTTCCACACCCTGTTCAACGCGCTCGGCGTGGCCCTATTCTGGCCATGGCAGGCGGGCTTTGCGCGGCTGCTGGAACGCTGGCTGCCCGACCGCCCGCAACCGGCCGGGCTGGTCGCGGAGATCGCACGGGGGCCGGCGGCCACGCGCCGCTCGCCGTACCTGAGCGACAGTGCGCTGCGCAGCGCCGACACCGCCACCCAGGCCTTCAGCCAGGAGCTGCGCCATCTGGGCCGGCTCAGCCTGGAGGTGATCGGCCAGGCATTGTACTGCCCGCCGGACGAACTGGCGGCACCGCGCCACGACGACGTCGTGCTGCGCGGCCGCCTGCAGCAATCGACCCTGGACAGCGAGACGCTGTACCGCGAACACATCAAGCCGGTGTACGGCGAGCTGCTGCGTTTTGCCGGCCGGTTCGAACAACCGCTGGACGAGGTCCGCCAGCAGTGGTGGCGTGACGGACAGGAGGCCGCCTCGCAGCTGGTCAAGGCGGTCAAGGACGCCCACCAGCTGCAGGCCAATCTCAAGCGCTATGCCGGCGCCACGGTGCAGCCGGGGAGTACCGCCAGCGCGGCGGCCAGCGCGTATCTGGAGCTGCGCCGGCAGCTGATCGATGCGCTGGCGTGGCTGGGGCATTCGGCTTCAGTGCCGGCCACAGCCGGGCACTGGCAGGCCCAGCGGCAGACCTTGCAGGCGCATCTCACTGCGTTCAAGGACGACTTCACCGCGCGGCTGTTCCGGGAGGTGCGTGAGGGCCGGCTCGACGGCGCCCAGCTCGGCTCGCTGGTCAACGATCTGGGCTATGCCCAGCGCATCGTCGGCAACCTGCACCAGGTGCTGGAGCTGTGCGACGGCCAGCGCCAGGGGCTGGCCTGGCGCGGGCGGGAGGAGGACGCCGCGACAGCCCCGGCGCCCTGAGCGGACGGGCGGATCAGCGCGGGGCCGGCAGCTGCGCCAGTTCCTCGCGCACCAGCCGCACCACCAGCTGGTCCAGCGTGTCTACCGAATAGTTGGCCACCTCGTGCACGGTCTGGCTGCCCGGACCACTGCCCGGGTCGGCGGCGTCCTGGTAGGTGAGGAAGATGAAGCGGCCGCCGGTGTACTGGGCGATCTGCCGCTGCACGATCTCGCCGAGGGTGTCCTGGCCGGACGCGGCCACGCTCAACACCTTGATGCCCTTGCCCAGCGCGGCCAGCATGGTGGCGTCATAGCGGGGCGGCGGGTAGCCCATCTGCGGCGGCGCGTCGGCCAGCGCCACCAGCAGCCGGGTGGTGCCCGGGCCCCGCCAGCCCAGTGCCTGCACCGCATGGTCGAAGGCCTCGTTCATCGCCTCCGGGTAATCGCCGCCACCGTGGGCGCGCACGCCATCGAGCACCTGCTGGAACGCGGCGACATTGCCGGTCAGGTCCCAGCTGCGCACGAAATATTCATCGCCGCGATCGCGGTAGGTGACCAGCCCCAGGCAGATGTCCGGGCTGGACGGCAGCGTGCCGATCTGGCGCACGATGCCCTGCAGCGAATCGCGCAGCTTGTCGATCTCATCGCCCATCGAACCGGTGGCATCGACCATGAACACCAGATCCAGCCGGGCCCGTGCCGGCGCCGGTGCATCGGCCAGCACCAGCTCCAGCACCTGCTTCTGGCCACGCCGCAACGGCGCGGTGACCTGCTTGCCACCACGCCGCACCGTCACCGTGTAATGACTGGAGTCGCGGTCATCGAAGGCGTTGGGATGCAGCCAGACCTGGCCACCGGCATCGGTGCGCGCCCACATCCGCGCGCCACCGGCCGAGCTGACCGCCACTTCGGCATCGGGCACCGGCCGGCCCTGGCCATCGACCACGCGCAGACGCTGGCGCACGCGGATATCGCGGCCCAGCGGCGCGGCATGTTCATGGCGCTGCAGGAACTGCTGGAAGCTACCGAAGTCGGCGTTGTCATCGACCACCCCGGCGGTGACCGGCATGGCCGGCTGCCGGCGTGGCGCGCGGACAGGCTGGGCGGCACTGCGGTACCGCTCCAGGGCCGGCTCCGCTGCCGCGCCCATCGCCATCACCGGCAAGGGTGCCGCTGGCGGCGCCGGTGGTGACGGTGGCGGCGCCATGACAGCCTCCATTGCCGCGCCGGCATCGGCCACCGCGCGGGTGCGGCGGCTGCCCGTCACGGTCAACTGCGGCGGCCGTCGCGGGCCGGGATCGGCCACCTCGCGCAGCAGCGGCGTGTCGCTGCAGACCGTGGCCGCCGGAGCGCGAAAGTTCGGACGCGTCTGCCGCTCACGTTTGGGCGTGGGCGCCTGCAGTGCGGTTTCCGCAGTTGCCGCCGGGTCCGGCCATACCGGCTCGCCGGCAGTGGCCGGCAGACCCGCCAGCAACGTCAACGCAAACGCCAGCGACTTCACCGGCAGCTGCCGTGCACTGCCTGTTGCCTGCTTCATGGGACCTCCGTACGCCTGTGGGCGGATTGGCCGCGCGGGGCGGCAGACGGAGACAGCAAACGCACGGGCAGGCGCAACGGGGTCAATCCCCGGACGCGCGGCCGCGCGTCCGGGGAGAGGGTTCAGTTGCGGTGTTCGGTGCCCAGGTACTCGGCGCTCTGCATTTCGATCAGACGGCTGGCGGTGCGCTCGAACGCCCCGGCCAGACGGGTGCCCGAATACAGCAGCGGCGGCGGGTCCTGCGCGGTGCAGACCAGGTTGACCTGGCGGTCGTACAGCTCGTCGATCAGGTTGACGAAGCGTCGCGCGGCATCCTCGTTCATGCGGTCGAAGTGCGGAATGCCGCCCAGCAGCACGGTGTTGAACTCGCGCGCGATCTCGATGTAGTCCGAGGGCCCGCGCGGACCCTCGCACAGGGCGGCGAAGTCGAACCAGACGATGCTCTTGCCGCGACCACGCACCGGAATCTTGCGGCCTTCGATCTGGATGTTGCCGGCGCGTGCGTCCTCGGCACCGGACAGCTCCTTCCAGCGGCCGCCCAGCCACGCATCGCTGTCGGCCGCCAGCGGCGCGCGGTACACCGGCGACCGGGTCAGCGCGCGCATCCGGTAGTCCTCGGTGCCTTCGGCGTACAGCTCCACGCAGTGCTTTTCCAGCAGCGCGATGGCCGGCAGGAAGCTCTCGCGCTGCAGCCCGTTGAGGTACAGGTTGGTCACCGCCGTGTTGGAGGTGGTCACCAGCGTCACGCCCTCGGCGAACAGCCGCTCCAGCAGCCGCGCCAGCAGCATCGCATCGCCGATGTCGGTGACGAAGAACTCGTCCAGCACCAGCACACGCAGCTGGCTGCGCCACTGCTGGGCGATCCTGGCCAGCGGATCACTCTGGCCCTGGTGCTCGCGCAGCTGCTCGTGGATGCCGCGCATGAAACGGTGGAAGTGGGTGCGGTACTTTTCCCGGATCGGCAGGCCGTCGTAGAACAGGTCCACCAGGAAGGTCTTGCCGCGGCCGACGCCGCCCCAGAAATACAGGCCCTTGACCGGCTCGGGCTTCTTCCAGAAGGCGGACAGGCGGTCCAGCCAGCCATCCTGCGCCGAATCGACAATGGCCTCGTGGATGCGGTCCAGTTCGGCCAGGGCCGCGTGCTGGGCCACGTCATCGCGCCAGTCGCTGCGGGCCACGCCGGCGGCGTAGCGCTGCGAGGGAGTCATGGCGTCCATGCTCAGTTGCTGTCGTCGGGCAGCCAGCGCCGCACTTCATGCTGGATCGCGCCGCGCAGGTCGATCAGCTTGCGATGGAAAAAATGCGAGGTGTCGGGCATGCGCACCAGTTGTGGCGGGTTGTCCAGCGACTCCAGCCACTGGTAGACGGCCTGGGCGTCGACCACCTCGTCGGCATCACCCTGCACCACCAGCCAGTGGGCCGGCGGCTGCACCTGGCTGAAATCCCAGGTGCGACGCCCGACCGGCGGGGCGATCGAGATCAGGGCCTGCGGCTGCAGCGCACCGGTGGCCAGCAGCGAGACATAGGCACCGAAGCTGAAACCGGCCAGCCACAAGGCACTGTCCGGACGCTGGTTGCGCACCCAGTGGGCGACTGCACGCAAGTCATCGGTTTCGCCGACACCGTTGTCGTAGGTCCCGGCCGAGGCGCCGACGCTGCGGAAATTGAAGCGCACCGTGGTGATACCCAGCTCGCGCAACGCGCGCGCGGCCATGGTCACCACCTTGTTGTGCATGCTGCCGCCTTCGATGGACAGCGGGTGGCAGATAACAGCGATGACCGGACGCGGCGTGACGTCGCCATCGGGCAGGTCGACGGCGACTTCCAGTGGCCCGGCCGGGCCTTCCAGGGCCAACGTCGCCGATTCGTGGGGAAATGGGGGCGTTTGCATGCGTCCATAATACCGGCCCCGCCCGGCGGCTTCACCGCCACGCCCTTCACGGTCGCCCCGTCCGATGCTTTTCCTGATGTTGAGTGTGATCTGCAGCGTGCTGGTTTCGGTGGTACTGAAACTGGCGCCGCGCCGCGGTATCGATATCGCCCAGGCGGTGACCTGGAACTATCTGGCGGCCAGCGGGCTGTCGCTGCTGGTGCTGCAGCCCTCGCTGCAATCGCTGCACAGCGCACACACACCGTGGCCGGCGCTGCTGGGGCTGGCGGTGGCGCTGCCGGCCATTTTCCTGGTGCTGGCACGGGCGGTGCGCGAGGCCGGTATCGTCCGCAGCGATGTCGCCCAGCGGCTGTCCCTGCTGATCTCGCTGGGCGCGGCATTCGTGCTGTTCGGCGAGCAGGCCAACAGCTGGAAGCTGGCCGGGCTGGCGCTGGGTCTGCTGGCGATCATCGGGGTCAGCGCGCGCAATGGTGGAACAACCAGCGCCACGCCTGCCAGCTGGCGCTGGCTGCTGGCGGTATGGGCCGGTTTTGCGCTGATCGACATCCTGCTCAAGCAGGTGGCCGCGGCCGGCACGCCGTCCACCGCCGCGCTGCTGGTCAGCTTCGCCATCGCCTTCGTGCTGATGCTGGGCTGGCAACTGCACCGCCACCTCAGCGGCGCGGCGCCACTCACCGCCCGCAACTTCGGCTATGGGCTGCTGCTGGGCCTGCTCAACTTCGGCAACATCCTGTTTTATGTGCGGGCGCACCAGGCGTTGCCGCACAGCCCGGCGACGATCTTCGCCGGCATGAACATCGGCGTGGTATGTCTGGGCACGCTGGTCGGTGTACTTGCCTTCGGTGAGCGCACCAGCGGCTGGAACCGCGCCGGTCTGGCGCTGGCGGTGGTGGCGATCGGGCTGATCGCCCGCGGCACGCTGCAATGAAAACAGCCAGGTGCGGCAACGGCCGCGACCTGCCTGCCCGGGTTGTCTGCCCCGTCCGGGCAGGCGTGCGATCAGCTGCTGCGACTTACGGCTCGAAGCCCAGCAGCAGCGGATCGTGGTCGGAACTGCGCCATGGGCCGGGCACATTGCGCCCCTGGTAGCCGGCCTCATCGGCCTCGTCGGCATTGATGTGCCATTCGGCAGCGCCCTTCAACCGCGCCGCCATGCCCGGGCTGAGCAGCGCGTGGTCCAGCCGCCCGCTCAGGCCGTTGTAGACGTAGCTGTAGGGCCGCTCCACGCCAGCCAGCGTGAAAGCATCCTGCCAGCCATCGGCTTTCAACTGGCGGATCGGGTCTTCCATCGCATAGGCGTTGAAGTCGCCCAGCAGCACCGCGTCACGGCTGCCACTGCGCGTCGGATCGCCCTGCAGCCACTGGTGCAGCAATTTGGCCGACGCCACCCGGGTGGCGTTCCAGCAGCCCTGGCCATCGTTCTGGTCGGCATCGGCACCGCTGGCGTTGGAGCAGCCCTTGGACTTGAAGTGGTTGGCCACGACCACGAACGGTTTGCCGCTGCGACCCACGCGGAAAGCCTGGGCCAGCGGCACCCGGCTGCGTTCGCCGAACGGCTCGCGCTCCAGCACCGCCGGTTTGCCAAGCGGGCGCACCTTCGTGCTGCGGTAGATGATGCCGACGCGGATCGGATTGTCGCCCGGGCCGCGTCCGGCATCGACAAACGTCCAGTCACCGTCCCGGCCGTGGCCCTGGTTGAGCGCGCGCACCAGCTGGTCGATCGCCGAGCCCGGACCGTAACCGTCGTTTTCCAGCTCCATCAGCGCGGCGACGTCGGCACCCAGACCACGGATGGTGGCCACCAGCTTGGCCTGCTGCGCGACCTGCTGTTCGGCGGTCTTGGCGCCGCGCAGGGTCGGATAGCCACCGCCCTTGCCGTCCCCGTTGAAATAGTTCTCCAGATTGAACGCGGCGATGCGCACACCGCCCGGCACGGTCGGTGCCTGGGGTGGACGCCGCACCTCATCTAGCGTCAGCGGTGCGGTCAGCTGCAGGCGGTAGTCGCCATCAAAGCGCTGGTCGACAATACCCTGCACTTCCCGCAGCTGCATACCGGTGCGCAGCAGCGGGGCCTGCGGCAGATAGGCCACCGTGCCCGGATCCCGCTGGCTGCTGGCATCGTCCAGCCGCAGCCGGCGGCGCGCGTTGTCGGCGATCGCCGCGGCCTGCTCCGGGCTGCCGGCGGCGGCCACTTCGCTGGGCTGCCACAGGCGGCCACCGAAGGCGGCGGTGAGTTTGCCGAAACGCTGCAGGCCATCCTGCCCGGCCAGTGTCAACGGCGCGGTGATGCGGACCTGCATCCCCTCCAGCGCTTCCCAGCTGACCGGCGCATCGTCGATCAGGGTGACCGCCGGCGCCGCACGCGCGGCCAGCGCCACTACCGTGTCGGCCTGCAGGGTGGTCAGCGACGGGCCGTCCTTGCCGGCAGCCTGCTCCTGCACAGTGCCACGAAGGCGCAGCCACTGCCCGGCCTGGACCTGCTGGCCGTCCGGCAGGCGCACGAACAGCGCGTCGGAGGTCGCCGCATCGCCATCCCCGGCATCCTGCACAAACACTCCGCCCAGGCCGTCACGCATGTCGGCGGTAACCATCGCCTCGACCGTCACCGGCTTGCCTTCATAAGGGCTGCGCCCGCCGCTGCCCTGCACCGTACCGACAGGCAACACACTGGCCGGGGACGCAGCCAAAACCGGACCGGCACCTGCCGCAGCCAGGGCCAGAGCGAGTAGCGAAGGAAAACAGCGCATGGACGACTCCAAAAGAAAGCGCAACAGGGATACGGAAAACAGAAGCGCCGCCCTGGAAAGGCGGCGCTGGATATTCTGCAGCAATGCGGCCGGTTGCCCGCTGCCGAATATGGCGGCTTGCTACTTCAGGTTGGCGAGCATCCAGTCCACCGTCGCATGGATCTGCTCTTCGCTCAGGCCCGCATTGCCGCCCTTGGGCGGCATGATGCCGCCGTTCGGGCCGGTGTAGCCCTCGATGGCGTGCTTGTACAGCGTTTCCTTGCCCTGGGCGATGCGCGCGTCCCAGTGCGCGTGGTCCAGCGTTGGCGCCATGCCCACGCCGTTGGTGTGGCAGGCGGTACACAGGTTGTCGTAGATGACCTTGCCATCCAGGGTGCCGCCATATGCGCCACTGGCCATTGCCGCCGCTGTCGCCGCCGCCGCGGCGGCGGCCTGCGCCGCGGCGCCGGTGCTGCCGGCATACACCGCGCCGATCGGCGCGATGCGCTGTTCGGTGCGTTTGGTCGCCTGCGGGGAGACTTCACCGGGAATCGTGCGATGCAGGAAAAAAGCGAAAACAATCAAACCGATCGTGACGATGGCCAGAAAACCGATCACGATGGAAAAGCGCTTCAGAAACTCTAGGTCGTAATTCCGCACGTCTCATCACCCCGGGCGAGTAGTCGGTGGACCAGCAGTTGCCGGGCGAGTATAGACCAGCGTCCGCTACCGCCCGCAACGGGTGAACGTGCGTGCGGGCGTGTGGCGATGCAGCATCCGGCGCGCGTGGATTACGCCTGCAGGCGGGCGCCGGCGGCACGCAGACACAGCGCGCTGATGGCCGTCACCAGATGTTCGCCATCGCGCAGGCCCTCGCGGCTGGGTGCGGTCGGCCCGACCAGCGCCTCGGTGAACGCCCCGACGATGCAAGCCGCGCTCACATCCAGATCCTGCGCAGGCAGCTCGCCGCTACGCACGCCGTCTTCCAGGATGCGCTTGAATACATCGCCGAACAGCCGCCGGCAGCGGATACGCTCGGCTTCCACGTCCGGGTCCACCGGCTCGGCAATGAAGGCATAGGCCAGCCCGGGACCGGCCATGGCGCGACGCACGAACGAGGCCACCGCCCGTTGCAGCCGCTGCGCTGCAGGCAGGGGCTCATCGGCAATGGCCTCGAGAATCTCCAGCTCGTGCTCCACGGCCGCGGTCAGCACCTCGACGAACAGTTCGGCCTTGGACGGAAAGTGGCGGTAGATCAGGCCGGTGGATACGCCGGCCTCGGCCGCCACGGCGGTGATCGGCGCGTTGCGGTAGCCACCGGCCGCGACCAGTCGCCGGGCGGCCGCCAGGATCGCCTCGCGGTTGCCGGCGAGGCGCTTTTCCATCCGTTCCGAGCGTTTGTAGGCCATGGAATGATTCTATGTTCAATTTTTGAATTTGTATTCACTTCTTTGCACGGACCCGTTAGGCTGCGCGCAACCGCCCGTGCTGACGGCCTCTCCCGTCATCCCCACCCCGGAGCGCCCCTCGCCAAGCAGTTCTGGAGCCGCCCCCATGCATATCCCCTCCCTGTCCTTCGATCTCGGCGAAGAGATCGACATGCTGCGCGAAAGCGTGGCGCAGTTTGCCGCGGCACATATCGCGCCGCTGGCCGCCGACGCCGACGCGACCAACCATTTTCCCAACCAGCTCTGGCGCCAGCTCGGCGAGCAGGGCCTGCTGGGCATGACCGTGGAAGAGCAGTACGGCGGCAGCGGCATGGGCTATCTGGCGCACGTGGTGGCGATGGAAGAAATCTCGCGCGCCTCTGGCGGTATCGGCCTGTCCTACGGCGCGCATTCCAACCTGTGCCTCAACCAGCTGCGAAAGAACGCCAGCGAGGCGCAGAAGCACAGGTACCTGCCCAAGCTGTGCAGCGGCGAACACGTCGGCGCGCTGGCGATGAGCGAACCGGGCGCCGGCTCGGACGTGGTGTCGATGAAGCTGCGCGCCGAGCTGCGCGGCGACCACTACGTGCTCAACGGCAACAAGATGTGGATCACCAACGGCCCCGATGCCGATGTGCTGGTTGTCTATACCAAGACCGACCCGGACGCCGGTTCGCGCGGCATCACCGCCTTCATCATCGAGAAGGGCATGAAGGGCTTCTCCACCGCGCAGAAGCTGGACAAGCTCGGCATGCGTTCGTCCAACACCTGCGAACTGGTGTTCCAGGATTGCGAAGTGCCGGTCGAGAACGTGCTCGGCCAGGTTGGCGGCGGCGTGAAAGTGCTGATGTCCGGGCTGGACTACGAACGCGTGGTGCTCTCCGGCGGCCCGCTGGGCCTGATGGCCGCGGCACTGGATGTGGTGCTGCCGTACGTGCACGAGCGCAAGCAGTTCGGCGAGGCGATCGGCACGTTCCAGCTGATCCAGGCCAAGCTGGCCGACATGTACGTCGGATTCAACGCCTGCCGCGCCTATGTGTACGCGGTGGCCAAGGCCTGCGACCAGGGCCGGACCACACGCCAGGACGCGGCCGGCGCGATCCTGTATTCGGCCGAGAAGGCCACCTGGGCCGCGGGTGAGGCGATCCAGATCCTCGGCGGCAACGGCTACATCAACGAGTACCCGGCCGGACGTTTGTGGCGCGACGCCAAACTGTACGAGATCGGCGCCGGCACTTCGGAGATCCGCCGCATGCTGATCGGCCGCGAACTGTTCCAGCGCACAGCGTGATGGCGCTTGATCGCCTTCCCCGGAAACCGGTGAAGCGATCCGAACACCATACCCTCGCGCCCATGCGGCAACCGACATGCTCCATGCACCCTCAGGATTCCGGCCATGACCGTACTCACCTCCCAGCTGCAACCCGGCAGTGACAGCTTCGAAGCCAATCGCACCGCGATGCAGGCCCAGGTCGATGATCTGCGCGCCACCCTGACGGCCACCGCCCGCGGCGGCAGCGATGCGGCGCGGGCCAAACACACTGCGCGCGGCAAGCTGCTGGTGCGTGAGCGGATCGATGCCCTGCTCGATCCCGGCAGCGCGTTTCTCGAGATCGCGCCGCTGGCCGCCCATGGCATGTACGACGATCCGGTGCCCGGCGCCGGCATGGTCGCCGGCATCGGCCGCGTCTCCGGCGTGGAATGCCTGATCGTGGCCAACGACGCCACGGTGAAGGGCGGCACCTACTACCCGGTGACGGTGAAGAAGCATCTGCGCGCGCAGGAAATCGCCCAGCAGAACCGCCTGCCCTGCATCTACCTGGTCGACTCCGGCGGCGCCTTCCTGCCGCTGCAGGATGAGGTCTTCCCCGATCGCGACCATTTCGGCCGCATCTTCTACAACCAGGCCAATCTGTCGGCGCAGGGCATCCCGCAGATCGCCTGCGTGATGGGCAGCTGCACCGCCGGCGGCGCGTATGTGCCGGCGATGAGCGATGAGACCGTCATCGTCAAGGAACAGGGCACCATCTTCCTCGGTGGCCCACCGCTGGTGAAGGCGGCCACCGGCGAAGTGGTCAGCGCCGAAGAACTGGGGGGCGCCGACGTGCACACACGCATTTCCGGCGTGGCAGACCACATGGCCGACAACGACCTGCAGGCGCTGGCGCGGGTGCGGGCGATCATCGCCAACCTCAACTGGCGCAAGCCCAAACCGGGCGTCGCGCTGCAGCCCAGCGAAGAGCCACTGTTCGATGCGCACGAGCTGTACGGTGTGATTCCCGCCGACACCCGCAAGCCTTATGACGTGCGCGAGGTGATCGCACGCATCGTCGACGGCTCGCGCCTGGACGAATTCAAGCCGCGCTACGGCAACACCCTGGTCACCGGTTTTGCCCATGTGCATGGCCATCCGGTTGGCATCATCGCCAACAACGGCATCCTGTTCTCGGAGTCGGCGCTGAAGGGGGCGCACTTCATCGAGCTGTGCTGCCAGCGCAACATTCCGCTGCTGTTCCTGCAGAACATCACCGGCTTCATGGTCGGCCGCAAATACGAGCACGGCGGCATCGCCAAGGACGGGGCCAAGCTGGTGATGGCGGTGGCCAACGCACGCGTGCCCAAGTACACGGTGGTGATGGGCGGCTCGTTCGGTGCCGGCAACTACGGCATGTGCGGCCGCGCCTATTCCCCCCACTTCCTGTGGATGTGGCCGAACGCGCGCATCGGCGTGATGGGCGGCGAACAGGCGGCCAGCGTGCTGGCCACGGTCAAGCGCGACGGCATCGAGGCCAAGGGCGGTGCGTGGTCGGCCGAAGAAGAAGACACGTTCAAGCAGCCGATCCGCGACCAGTTCGAGCAGCAGGGCCATCCGTATTACGCCAGTGCGCGGTTGTGGGACGACGGCGTGATCGATCCGGCGGATACGCGGCGGGTGCTTGGGTTGGCCTTGGCTGCCAGTCTCAATGCGCCCGTGCAGGACACGCGGTTTGGCGTGTTCCGGATGTGATGCGCATGCAGTCCCTTCTCAAGAGAATGTCAGGAGCAAGGACTTTCACTCCCCTACGGGGAGCGAGTCACTTTTCTTTGCTTGGGCAAAGAAGAAGTAACCAAAAGAAGCGCCTGTTCAACAGCCGAATGGCTGGTCAAGCACACCCTGCCTCCGCGCCCGGCACGCTGCGCGTTCCGGGTCCACTCCACCGGTGGGATTTTTTGCCACGACATCCCTGTCGTGGCGAAAAACGAAGTGCTTCCTTGCACGTCGCCCTCCGGGTATTTCCCACCGGCTCCGTCGCTGCGGAAGGGGTCAGTAAAGCCAATGCGAGAGCACCCGCAAAAGCAACGACGAAAGTATTCGGCTCCTCTCCTGCCCGCGCGGTACATCGTGGATAAGACAATGTTCAACAAGATCCTGATCGCCAATCGCGGTGAAATCGCCTGCCGCGTCATCGCCACCTGCCGGCGTCTTGGCATCGCTACCGTCGCGGTGTATTCGGATGCCGATCGCAATGCGCGGCACGTGCGGCTGGCTGACGAGGCTATCCATATTGGTGCCGCGCCGGCTGCCGAGAGCTATCTGCGCGCCGAGGTCATTCTTGAAGCAGCGCGTCGTAGCGGTGCGCAAGCTATCCACCCTGGCTATGGCTTCCTGTCCGAGAATGCTGGCTTCGCGCGTGCCTGTGATGCTGCTGGCATCGTGTTCATTGGACCGCCGGCCAGCGCCATCGATGCGATGGGCGACAAGAGTTCGGCCAAGGCCTTGATGCAAACTGCCAACGTGCCACTGACGCCGGGCTATCACGGTGAGCGGCAGGAGCCGGAGTTCCTGCGCGCGCAGGCCGATGCCATCGGTTATCCGGTGCTGATCAAGGCCAGTGCCGGTGGTGGCGGCAAGGGCATGCGCAAGGTCGAGGCCAGTACCGACTTCGAAGCGGCGCTGGCCAGCTGCCAGCGCGAGGCACAGGCGGCGTTCGGCAATGCCCACGTGCTGGTGGAGAAGTACGTCGAGCGGCCGCGCCATATCGAGATCCAGGTGTTTGGCGACAGCCACGGCAACGTGGTCTATCTGTTCGAGCGCGACTGCTCGGTGCAGCGCCGTCACCAGAAGGTGCTGGAAGAAGCGCCCGCGCCCGGCATGACGCCCGAACGTCGCGCCGCCATGGGCAAGGCCGCCACTGATGCCGCACGTGCGGTGGGCTATGTCGGTGCTGGCACGGTGGAATTCATTGCCGGCCCGGATGGCGATTTCTATTTCATGGAAATGAACACCCGCCTGCAGGTCGAGCATCCGGTCACCGAGCTGATCACCGGCACCGATCTGGTTGAATGGCAGCTGCGCGTAGCCGCGGGCCAGCCGCTGCCGAAGGCCCAGCAACAGCTGCAGATCTGCGGTCACGCGATCGAGGCACGCCTGTACGCCGAGGATGCCGACCGCGGCTTCCTGCCCTCCACCGGCACCTTGCGTCATCTGCGTCTGCCGCAGCCCAGCGCCAATGTCCGCATTGATGCCGGTGTGGAACAAGGTGATGCCATCACCCCGTACTACGACCCGATGATCGCCAAGCTGATCGTCTGGGATGCGGACCGCGACCGCGCGCTGCAGCGCATGCAGCATGCACTGGCGCAATGCCAGGTGGTGGGCGTCACCACCAATGCGGCCTTCCTGCGCCGGCTGGTGATGACCGGTTCGTTCCAGCACGCAAACCTGGATACCGCACTGATAGAACGCGAGCACGCTGCGCTGGATATCCAGCACAGCGCTGCAACCGTGGCAGATTGGGCGCTGGCGGCGGTACTGGCTTGCAACGACGCGGCCGCTGCGACGAACGACACCTCCCCGTGGGCCATCAACGATGGCTGGCGCATCACCGGTCCAGCCGCGCGTTCGCTCCTCGTGGAACATCTGCAGCAGCAACAGACGCTGCAGGTGCGCAGGCAGCCCGATGGCTGGCAGGTACAGGTCGGCGACGCGCTGGTTCACGTCATCGGCAGGGTGCACGGCAACGGTTACGCCCTGCAGGTCGGCGACCGCCTCTATCGCGGGAACGTGCTACGTGATGGCAATGTGCTGCACGTATTGGGCGAGGAACGGCAACAGCGCTTCATCGTGCACGATCCGGTCACCGAGGCCGACAGTGCCGGCGACCCGGGTGGCAGCCTGCTCGCGCCGATGCCCGGGCGCGTGGTGACACTGCTGGTCGAGCCCGGCAGCACCGTCAGCCGTGGCACGCCGCTGCTGGTGATGGAGGCCATGAAGATGGAGCACACCCTGCAGGCGCCGTCCAACGGCACCGTGCATGGCTTCCGCGCCAAGGCAGGGGATCAGGTTGGAGATGGCGCGGTGCTGGTGGATTTCGAAGCCGGTTGAGCGCCGCGCGACCGCCTCATGCGGTGGTCGCGGGCCACACCGCGTTGCCCGGATCAAATTCGGTAATGCGCAATGCCGGTCTGCGCCGACCGAAGCCACAGACCGCGATCACACCGGAGGTGAGGGCATCCAGGCCGAACATCTGTTCAATCTGGTGTTCGTTGACCGCTGCCGTGACGAAGGCCCCCAGGTCCATTTCCGTCGCCGACAGATACAAGGTCTGCGACAGATGCCCCGCGTCCAGCACCAGTGCCCGGTAAGCCTTGGTGTGATTGCGGTACTTCCAGAAACTGCGGCGATAGGTGGCGACCAGCGCAACCATCACCGGCGCATTGGAAAACCAATGCTGGCCGGCCACCATCGCTGTCGCCAGCTGATCCAGCGGCAGCTCGGGCGACGGGAGGCGCGAAAGCGAATGGCTGTCGGCCAGGTAGCGGTACAGGCCAGGCGGCACGCCTTCGACCTGCTGCACCAGCAGATAGGCATCAGTGGCATGCAGACCACCACCGGACGGGCTGCTGCGCTTCAGGAAGCGCAACCCCGGCGCAGGTTCCACGACATGCGTCGCGGCGAAGACGCGCTCCATCAGGGTCTGGAACGCCGACAAGGGCAGCGGCTCGCCGGAGAAGTTCCGGCAGGTCACCCGGCGACGCAGTACGGCATCGAATTCCGTAGCCACGCCAGGACCGAGCCGAAGATCAATTGGCGGCTGCGGTTCGGGGCGCGGCGTGCCGAAATGGCCGACCAGGCCGGCGATGGTATTGGTCCCGTTGCGCTCCATGTCAGCGGCGCTGTCGATCTGCGACCAGCGACCACGCGCAGCATACGCTGCTGCCAATGGCCACCAGTTCGCCTCACGCAACCGCTCGTCCGCTTCGCGGTGCTGCCGCCAGGCTGGCTCTGCGGCATCGCTCACCAGCAACCCGGTATCCAGCAGCGCCTGGAGCTGCTCCGGTGCAAGGCTCAACGTGTCTGCCCGACTCCATCGACTGGGGCTGCACTGGCCCAGTGTCTGCACCATCCAGTCCGCAACGTCCACCGCGCCTTCGCTCAAGTGCGGGGCCAGCGCACGCCATGAACGACGGCGTTCCAACCCATCGCCGCCACCGAGAAGTACCGCCAGACTGAAGCTGGCGCTTTCCAGCGGCTCGAAGAACAGAACGCTACAACGTCTTACTTCCATAACGCCCCACTTGATGCCTTACGATTCATGCCGCTACTCACTCCGACCTGCAACACCCACCTCACTGGAAGACTCCATGACCAACGCTGATCACGCCCCCCTTCCCCATGACGTCGCCGACCAGTTGCTGCAGCAGCTTTCCACCAACGATGCCTTCCGCGAGGCATTCGCCAACGATGCCCGGGCGGCGCTGACGTCGCTCGGCTATACCCCTCCTGCCGGCGCCACGCCCTACTGCCTGACCGTGGAAAAACTCGCCAGCAAGGAGGAATTCGCACAGGCACGGGGACAGCTGATGGAACACCTGACCTCGGCGGTGGGCCTGACGGTGATCTTCTGCTACGAGGCTGGCCGGATCAACGAAGCAGTCGGCAGCTGAGGCGCTGGAGCCTGGTCGCGGGGGAGCGATGCAGACTCCCCCCGCAACTTCCCGGCAGCCTCCAGAACGTCGCTGACGTTCAGCGGCTGCAGCAGCTGGCTTCCATTGAACTCCACGTAGGCCCGGCCCAGGTTCTCCGACAGCCACGCACGGTGGATGCGTGCCGACCGGGCATCCCCCATCGCGTCGAACGCAGCGGCCAGCTCCACCCGGACCTGCACCGCCTCGGTGCCATCCAGGAGCGGAGCAAGCAGTCTCACGGATTCCTCCGGACGCCCCTCCAGCCGTGCCTGTGTGGCATTTACCAGCCGCCGCATCCACGCCAGGTTGAACGGCCCATCCAGCTCGGACAGGCGTGGCAACGCATCCAACCCGCGGCGACTGGATGCGGTAAAGCCCGAGCGTTGTGCCAGATGGATAGCGACAAGTGCCCTGAACAGTGCGTTCTGCCGTCCTCTGACATTGCCCGTTCCCCGCGCATAGTTCACCGATTCATCTCGCAGCGACGCCAGGGTTGCCGCCGAGCTGCCGGCATCGCTGGCCAGCATTCTCGTCATCTGCTCCAGCAACTTGAACTGGACCACGTGGTCGGGGCCGTACTGCGTGGATAGCTGTGACGCCTGCTCGGCTTCGGCCACGGCCTGTGCCCGCTGCGAGCGGCTCAAGGCCACACTGATCCGGTCCATGGAGGCATAGAGGCTGGAGGGATTGCCCGGCGCCGGCTTGATCTGCTCGAGCAGCTTCTGCGCTTCATCCAGCCGCCCCAGGACCGCAAGTGCGTTGCCGCTGTAGCGCAACGGCTTGCCGCCGCCTTCGCTTTCGGCCTCACGGAACGTCTGCAGCGCCTGTTCGGCCTTGCCCAGCGCCAGCTGGATGCGGCCGACATGATCCAGCGGCACCGCACGCATCGGGTCCTGCGGGACCGCCGCCGCCTGCGCGAAGGGCAAGGCCTCTTCGAACCGGTTCTCCACGATCAGGTACCAGGAGGTATTGGACGGACCTGCGAAGTAGTCCGGATACATCGTCGCCAGCAGCTTCCACTGTGGCAAGGGCGATGCGGCCGAACGCAATTCGTGCTGCCAGGCCTCCAGATACATCTGATCGCGCGGCGGCAGCCGGTCACGATGGGACAGCGCGGCATCAAGTTGAGCCAGAGCAGGTGCTTCATCCAATCCGGACCAGTAGATGCGCGCCAGACCCATGTTCGCCAGCGCGAAATCGGGATCGATTTCCAGAGCCTTCCTGTACAGATTCTCGGCCAGCACGTAGTCGCGTACGGCCATCGCCTTCAGGGCCAGCGCATAGGCGCGCAAGGCTTCCAGGTTGGAAGTGGTCACTTCCGGGAGCGGCTCGGAGTCACGCGCCAGCGCCAGGCTGGGCTCACCCAGGCGGGTACGCAGGCGCCCGCTCACGGTGTCCACCGAGGCCAACAATGAATTCACGCCACGGCCTTCGGCGTACAGCGAATCCAGTGTGCGGCCATCTGCGGGATTGATGATCTCTACCGTGAAGCGGAACCGGTTGCCGATTTCATCCACCCGGGCCATGAGCACCGCCCGTGCACCATCGCGGATGGCCACTTCCGAGGCGACCCGCGCGGTCATCGCCTGGTCCGCATCCAGTTCCATCAACCCCAGCGTTTTTTGTACCTGCAGCTCGCTCAGCACGTTGACGAAACGGGACTGCTCCAGACTGATGCGAAACGCCTGCTCGATCGAGTCATCCAGCAGGGATTCCCCGGTCAGATTGCGTACCCCCCCTACAAGCACCCAGTTGCGCTCGGCGAAAGCAATGGCAGGTTCCGGCCGCACGATTACCCACGCGGCAATCAGCAGTCCCAACAGCAGTACCGCTTCCGTCACCAGCGCCAGCGGACGGCGCCAGAGGGGCAACTCCCGCCACGCCTTTTCCGAGCCCGGCGGCATGCGCAACGGCGCGCGGCCCTCCCTGCCGACCTCGAATACCTCCTGGGCGCTTGGCATCCCCTTGAAATGCCAATGTCCGTGCGACTTCCACTTCAGCCTGGCACCCCGGTCATCCAGTTCGCGCTGGGCACTGCGCATCATCGATTCGGCTGCCGCCGACAGCAGGATCTGTCCCGGCCGCGCCAAAGCCATCAGCCTTGCCGCCATCGGTTTGGCCAGCCCCTCCACTTCCAGTGATTTGGCACCGGCGGCCACAGCCTCCTCGCTGTTGTGCCAGGACAGCACATAGCCCACGTGCATACCCAGCCGAGCGCGCAGCGGCAACTTCTTTTCCTTGCCAAGACGATCCAGGACGTCCAGGTAATCCAGGGCGAACCCCAGGCCGTCCACCGGTGCATTGAACAGCAGGAACATGCCATCGGAGCGGTCAATCAAACGGCCGTTCCAGCGCCGCAGCAACTGCATGACCTGGGCATCGAGTGTGCGGAACAGATCGGCGGCGGCGTTGTCGCCGATCCGCTCGACCAGCGCCACCGAGTCGCACAGGTCGGTCAGGACCAGCGTCTTGAACTGGCGGCTGGACTGCAGGCTTTCAGGAACCTCTTCCACGTCACCGCTCCACGTGACCGGTCAGCGCAGTGTCCACTGTGCACGCCCCCCACCGAGGCGCTTTGCCTCATAAAGGGCGTCATCGGCGCGCGAATAGGCATCGTTCCAATGCTGATGCGTTTCCATGGGCACGATGCCGATGCTCACCGAGCAGATACCCGGCATCGCCCCGGGGAACGCCTCCAGCCCGCGCACGGCTTCAAGAATGAAAGCCGCTACACGCGTCAACCGCTCCATGTCCGCGTGCTTCAACAGAACGCAGAATTCGTCGCCGCCAAGGCGGCAGGCGATATCGTCTTTCCCCGCCACCGAACTGAGCACCCGGCCCAGGCGCTTCAGCACATGGTCGCCGGCGAGGTGGCCGTGGGAGTCGTTGAGCGCCTTGAAGTCATCGCAATCGATCAGCAACAGGCCCTGCGGACGCTGCCCGGAACGGTGCGCCTCCTGCAGATAGACCGTGAGCGCGCGCCGGTTGCCCATCCCCGTCAGGTCGTCGGTATAGACCAGCTCGCGGGTACGGTGCAGCTCGTCGTTGGCGCTGTACAGATTGCTCAACGTCTCTTCCAGCTCCTGATTGCGGCGGCTCAGCTGGTCGATCAGGCGCTGCTCACTGGAGACCACCCGCCACAACGTGCGGCGCAGGAAGAACACCACCGTTGCCGGGTCCTGATCGATCAGCCGATGGAAATTGGCACAGGTGACTTCCAGCAGGACGGTATCGCCATAGGCGCGCGCGGCGGAAGAACGCGGATGGCGGTCGACCAGCAATCCGAGTTCGCCGAAAAAATCATTCGATCCCAGCTGCTTGGGCGGCAAGCCCGGGCCGAAGTCCAGGCAGATGACCCCACTGACGATGATGAACATCGAGGTGCCGATATCACCGCGCAGGAACAGCACCTCGCCGTCAGCCAGCATACGGCGGTCACCGAACGGCGCGAACAGGGCGAACTCCACCGCAGAAACCTGCGCGCGCAGCGCAGCCTCCCCAGCATCGGCGACGCTGGCGGGAAGATGTTCCTGCAGTACCGGTCCCCCTGACCCCAGGCCGCTCATTCGTTGCCTCATGGATCCCCGCCATTTGCCGGCGAGTAATGCGCAAGAGCCTATCATCAAAATAAGGTGATGTGGATCCCAACTCCGGGAATACAGCTTCGCTTTGACCTCGAGAAGAAGGGGCCCGTAAGAGCCCCTTCCCGTCGTCACCTAAACCGTACTTACGCGGCCTTTTCCGTCTGGAACTGCTCCTCTTCGGTGGACCCGGTCAGCGCGGTCACGCTGGAGGCGCCGCCCTGGATCACCGTAGTCACATCGTCGAAGTAGCCGGCACCCACTTCCTGCTGGTGCGAGACGAAGGTGTAGCCCTGTTCGCGGGCGGCGAACTCCGGTTCCTGCACCTGCTCCACGTAGTGGCGCATGCCTTCGCCACGGGCATAGTCGTGGGCGAACTTGAAGGTGTTGAACCAGTTGATGTGGATGCCAGCCAGGGTGATGAACTGGTACTTGTAGCCCAGCGCGGCCAGCTCGTCCTGGAACCTGGCGATGGTCTTGTCGTCCAGGTTCTTCTTCCAGTTGAACGAGGGCGAGCAGTTGTAGGACAGCAGCTTGCCGGGGCTGGCGGCGTGCACGGCCTGGGCGAACTCGCGGGCAAAGCCCAGGTCCGGGGTGCCGGTTTCGCACCACACCAGGTCGGCGTGCGGGGCATAGGCCACGCCGCGGCTGATCGCCTGCTCCAGGCCGTTCTTGACGCGGTAGAAGCCCTCGGCGGTGCGCTGGCCGGTGACGAACGGGGCGTCGTTGGGGTCGAAGTCGCTGGTCAGCAGGTTGGCGGCTTCGGCATCGGTACGCGCCAGCACGATGGTCGGCACGCCCAGCACGTCGGCGGCCAGACGCGCGGCGGACAGCTTCTGGATCGCCTCCTGGGTCGGCACCAGCACCTTGCCGCCCATGTGGCCGCACTTCTTCACCGCCGCCAGCTGGTCCTCGAAATGCACCGCGGCGGCGCCGGCAACGATCATGTTCTTCATCAGCTCGTAGGCGTTGAGCACGCCGCCGAAGCCGGCCTCGCCATCGGCGACGATCGGCAGGAAGAAGTCGATCGCGTCCTCGGCCTTGAGCTTGCCGTCGATGATGTTCTTCCACTGGATCTCGTCGGCGCGCTGGAAGGTGTTGTTGATGCGACGGACCATGGTCGGCACCGAGTCGTAGGCGTACAGCGACTGGTCCGGGTACATGGTTTCGGAGGTGTTGCCGTCGGCGGCCACCTGCCAGCCGGACAGGTACACCGCTTCCAGCCCGGCCTTGGCCTGCTGCATCGCCTGGCCGGCACTGATCGCACCGAAGGCGTTGACGTAGCCCTTCTTCGAGCCGCCATTGACCAGGTCCCACAGGCGCTCGGCGCCGCGCTTGGCCAGGGTATGTTCCGGCTGCACGCTGCCACGCAGGCGCACCACGTCGGCAGCGCTGTAGGTGCGCTTCAGCCCCTTCCAACGCGGGTTGGTATCCCAGTCCTGCTGCAGGGCGGCGATCTGTTGCTGGTAGCTGCTCATCGTGCTGTCCTCGAAAAGTCGTGCTTGCGTAAGGGGAAGGGTCAATCGATCTGCCGGTAGGCCGGCAGGGTCAGGAAGTCGGCCAGCTCGTCTGCGCGGCTGAGCTGGTCGAGCAGGCCGATGGCCTGGGTGATGCGGCCGCCGCCGGGCAGCGCGGAGGTGTCGCCAAGGCGCGCCGGCAAAGCGCGCAGGGTACTGGTCAGCAGCGCGAAATCGATCGCCGTGCCGTCGTCCAGATGCTGGTTGCCGGCATGCAGCCACTGCCAGATCTGGCTGCGGCTGATCTCGGCGGTGGCGGCGTCTTCCATCAGGTTGTGGATGGGCACGCAGCCATTGCCATCCAGCCAGGCGGCCAGGTAGCGCACGCACACCTCGACGTTGTTCTCGAAGCCGGCACGGGTGATGGTGCCGCTGCACGGTGCGATCAGATCATCGCGGCTGACCTGTACGTCACGACGCAGCACGTGATGCTGGTTGGGACCGGGCATATGCTCGTCGAAGATCGCGCGCGCCACCGGGATCAGCGCCGGGTGCGCCACCCAGGTGCCGTCATGGCCGGCGGTGACCTCGCGCAGCTTGTCCGCACGCACGCGCGCCATCGCCTGCTCGTTGGCGGCAGCATCGTGGTTGATCGGAATCTGCGCGGCCATGCCGCCCATCGCATGCGCGCCACGGCGGTGGCAGGTCTTGATCAGCAGTTCCGAGTAGGCCTTCAGGAACGGCTGGGTCATCGTCACCTGGCCGCGCTCGGGCAACACCTTGTCGGCGTGGCGGCGGAAGGTCTTCAGGTAGGAAAAGATGTAGTCCCAGCGGCCGCAGTTCAGCCCGACGATGCGCTCGCGCAGCGCATGCAGGATCTCGTCCATCTCGAACACCGCCGGCAGCGTCTCGATCAGCACCGTGACCTTGATCTGCCCCTGCGGCAGGCCGAGCATGCCCTCGATGTGCGACAGCGCGGTCTCCCACAGCGCCGCCTCTTCCATCGACTGCAGCTTGGGCAGGTAGAAGTAGGGGCCGCGGTCCTTGTCCATCAGCGTCTGCGCGTTGTGGAAGGCAAACAGCGCCGCATCGAACAGGCCACCGGCCATCGGCTGGCCGTCGACCAGCACGTGCTTCTCGTCCAGGTGCCAGCCACGCGGGCGCACGATCAGCACCGCCTGCTCGTCGAACGGACGCAGCGTGTAGTGCCTGCCGGGGCCCTTGGCGGTGGCCGGCGCGGTGAAATCCAGATCACCGCGCACCGCCGCCTTCATCGTCTGCTGGCCGGCCAGCACGTTGCGCCAGGTCGGCGAGGTGGAGTCCTCGAAGTCGGCCATGAACACCTTGGCGCCGGAGTTCAGCGCGTTGATGACCATCTTCGGGTCGGTCGGGCCGGTGATCTCGACGCGGCGATCCATCAGCGCGGCCGGGATCGGCGCCACCGTCCAGTCGCCCTCGCGGATGGCACGGGTGTCGGCACGGAAATCCGGCAGACCGCCCTGGTCGAAGAAGGCCTGGCGCTCGCGGCGCGCCGCCAACCGCGCCTGCCGCCCCGGCTCGACCGCACGGTGCAGCGATACGAGCAGGCCCAGCACGCCGGCCGGCAGCAGCGCGGACTGGCCGGCCAGCTGGGTGGTCAGGGTGATGCCCGGGGTCGGGCGGGGGGCGGACTGCGGCGTGGCGACAGCGTGGGCGACGGCGGACATCGGAAGTTCCTGCGGGTGTCGGGGACTCAAACGTGCCGCCTCAGGAAGGTATTTAACAAAACAGTTTTTGCAATGCTTTTTATAAGTTGTGCTAATACTTGCTTTGCCATGCCCACCAAGACGCCCGCAACCCCGCGTTTTTCCTACAAGTCTGACCGGCTCAAGCCGCTGCGGGCGTTCCTGCAGACGGTGCGCCTGGGCTCGGTCTCACGTGCGTCCGAAGCACTTTTTGTCAGCCAGCCGGCGGTGAGCCTGCAGCTGCAGGCGCTGGAACGGGAGCTGGGCGTAGTGCTGTTCGAGCGCAGCGGGCGCCGGCTGGTGCCCACCCGCGAGGGCCAGCTGCTGTACGACATGGCGCAGCCGCTGGTGGAAAGCCTGGACGGGCTGCTGCCGCGGTTCCGCGAGAAAGCCAGCGGACTGGACGCGGGCGAGCTGAACATCGCCGCAAATTCGTCGACCATCCTGTATCTGCTGCCCAAGATCGTCGAAAACTTCCGCAGGCTACACCCGGATGTGCGCCTGACCCTGCACAACGCGATCAGCGCCGACGGCACCGACCTGCTGCGCAGTGACGCCGCCGATCTGGCTATCGGCTCCATGCTGGATGTGCCGGCCGACCTCAGCTACGCCCCGGTCTACCGCTTCGACCAGGTGCTGATCACCCCGCCCGACCACCCGCTGGCGAAGAAAAAGAACCTGACGCTGGAAGACCTCTCCCCGTGGCCGCTGATCCTGCCGCCGCGCCGGCAGATCACCTGGCGGCTGGTCGACCTGGTGTTCCAGCAGCACCGCGTGCCCTACACGGTGGCGCTGGAAGTGGGCGGCTGGGAGGTGATCAAGCAGTACGTGGCGATGGGTATGGGCATCAGCATCGTCACCGCGTTGTGCCTGAACGAGGCCGACCGCGACAAGCTGGTCACGCGCGCGATGGGGGAATTCTTCCCTTCCCGCAGCTACGGCGTGGTGGTGCGCCGGGGCAAGGTGCTGTCGCCACAGGCGCGCGCCTTCGTCGAGTTGATCCAGCCGGATCTGTTCGCGCCACGGCAGTACGACGATACCGGGCACTCCGAGCGCTAGGCGGCAGGCGCTGCCCAGAAGGCGGTATCAGGCCTCCTGTCGGACAACCCAGAACGGGCCACGGGCCGCGCCGCAGGAAGCGGCTCAGACGGTTTGGCGGGGATCAAAGCCGCTGCCACTCCAGACCTTCACCGCGGCGCCAGTACACCGCCAGCGCCTTGCCGTAGACCTTGTCGGCATCGACCAGACCGAAGAAACGGCCATCGAAACTGTTGCCGCGATGATCGCCCATCACCAGCAGTTTGCCGGCGGGGAGGGTGAAGCCCGGGATATCCGGACCTCCGCCTGCATCCAGATCCAGCTGCACCGGCTTGCCGTCGAAAAGCTCGCAAGCGACACCCTGCTGCAGGAGCCGGCCATTGATGCTCAGGTATCCCCCACGCAGCGCCACACGATCCCCACCCACCGCCACCACCCGCTTGATCAGGCGGGTGCCATCGGCCGGTGAATCGAACACCGCCACATCTCCGCGCTGCGGCGTGCCGGTGGCCAGCAGCTGCATCTGCGTGAACGGCAGCCGCACACCGTAGGCGCGCATATCCACCGCCACCCGGTCGCCGGGCTGCAGCGTGGGCTGCATGGAACCACTGGGCACCTGGTAATGGTTGGCCAAGGTGTCGCGGGCCACGCCGAGCAACAGCAGCATCACCGCCAGCGGCAGCGCTTCACGCCGCAACCAGGCGATGGCTGGATGGCGCGGGGGAACAGACGGCGTGTCGTTCATGGCACTTGCCCTGCACGGAGAGGAGAGCCTGTTGACCTGCCAGCCGACGGGGAGTTCCCGTGCGACGCACGCCCGCCAGGTACACGGCACCCAGCCGCCGCCCGCCAGCGCCGCACAGCAGAACGGCAGGGTTTCCCCTGCCGTCCGTCGCCAGCGGTTTACCGCACCAGCGCTTACTTCAAACCACGGTTCTTCAGCAGCGGTTCCACACTCGGATCCTTGCCACGGAAGTCGCGGTAGGCGGTGGCCAGATCGCGGGTGTTGCCGATGGACAGGATCTTGTCGCGGAACACCTGGCCGTTCTCACGGGTCAGGCCACCGTTCTCCTTGAACCACTCGAAGGCGTCATGGTCGATCATCTCCGCCCAGAAGTAGGCGTAGTAACCGGCCGAGTAACCGCCACCCCAGATGTGGTCGAAGTAGCTGCTGCGGTAACGCGGCGGCACCTGTGCCAGATCCACCTTGTAGCGCTTCAGCGCATCGGCCTCGAACTTGTCCACGTCCTGCAGCGGTGCGTCAGCGCCCTGCGTATGCCAGGCCAGGTCGAGCAGCGCCGCCGACAGGTATTCGGTGGTCATGTAGCCCTGGTTGAAGGTCTTGGCCTTGGCGATCTTGTCGACCAGCTCCTGCGGCATCGCTGCCTTGGTCTGGTAGTGCTTGGCGTAGTTGGCGAACACCTTCGGGTCCGAAGCCCAGTGCTCGTTGAACTGCGAGGGGAACTCGACGAAGTCACGCGGCACGCCGGTGCCGGCCACGCTCGGGTACTTGGTGTTGGAGAACATGCCATGCAGGGCGTGGCCGAATTCGTGGAACATGGTGGTCACGTCGTCCCAGCTCAGCAGCGCGGGCTGGCCGGCGGCAGGCTTGGTGAAGTTGCTGACGTTGTAGACCACCGGCTTGGTGCCGGTCAGGCCGTCCTGCTCGACGAACACGTCCATCCAGGCGCCACCGGACTTGCTGTCGCGCTTGAAGAAGTCGGCGTAGAACAGCGCCAGCGGCTGGCCGTTGGCATCGGTGACTTCAAACACGCGCACGTCCGGGTGGTAGACCGGCAGGTCCTTGCGCTCCTTGAAGGTCAGGCCGTAGAGCTGGTTGGCGGCGTAGAAAACGCCGTTCTGCAGCACGTTGTCCAGTTCGAAGTAGGGCTTGATCTGCGACTCGTCCAGGTCGTACTTGGCCTTGCGCACCTGCTCGGCGTAGAAGTCCCAGTCCGATGCGCTGGCCTTGAAGCCACCCTTCTGTGCGTCGATCACCTTCTGGATCTCGGCCAGCTCACCGCGCGCCTTGGCGGTGGCCGCCGGCACGGTGTCGGTCAGCAGCTTGAGCGCATGCTCCGGCGTCTGCGCCATCTGGTCGGTGAGGTTGTAGGCGGCGTAGTTCGGGAAGCCAAGCAGCTTGGCCTTGGCCGCACGCAGCTGGGCCAGGCGCTGGATGATGGCGCGGGTGTCGTTGGTATCACCGTGCTCGGTGCGGGTTTCCGAGGCCTGCAGCACCTTGGCGCGCACGTCGCGGTCCTGCAGCGAGCCGAGCGCCGGCTGCTGGGTGGTGTTCTGCAGGCTCAGCACCCACTTGCCGTCCAGCTTGCGGCCCTTGGCAGCGTCTTCGGCGGCAGCGATGTCGCCATCGGACAGGCCAGCCAGCTGCGCCTTGTCATCGATGACCACCGCACCGGCGGCGGTGGCCGCGACCAGCTTGTTGTGGAAGTCGTTGGACAGGGTGGCTTCTTCGGCGTTGTACTGCTTCAGCGTTTCCTTGTCGGGATCGCTGAGCTGGGCGCCGGCTTTGACGAAGCCCTTGTAGGTTTCCTCGACCACGCGCAGCTGCTCCGGCTCCAGCCCGGCACCCTGGCGCGCGTCATAGACCGCCTTCACCCGCTCGAACAGCTTGGCATCCAGATAGATGGCATCGCTGTGCGCAGCCAGCTGCGGCACCACCTCTCCCTGGATCTTCTGCCGCTCGGGATTGGTATCGGCCTGCACCACGCTGAAGAACACACGGCTGACGCGGTCCAGCATCGCACCGGATTTTTCCATCGGCAGCAGGGTGTTGTCGAAGGTGGCCGGCTGCGGGTTGTCGGTGATCTTCTTGATCTCGGCCAGGTGCTGGCGCATGCCTTCGGCGAAGGCCGGCAGGTAGTCGCTGTCCTTGATCTTGTCGAAGGCCGGCGCCTGGAACGGCAGCGGACTGACGGCCATGAACGGGTTGGTCGAGGCGTCGGCGGGCTGGCCGGCCTGGGGGGGCGTGTTGGTGGTCACGGGGGCAGTGGACTCCTTGCCGGAACAGGCGGCCAGCGCAAGGCTGATGGCGGTGGCCAGGACAACGGTACGCGACATGAAACGGCTCCTTGGGAACGGGCTTCGATCAGGCCCCAACCCTACTCCGTTGCCGCGGCGGCAACATGTGCCGATGGTGGCGGCCGCCGCCTGCACACCGGCCGCGCGGACTCAGCCGGTACCGCGGTTCTTGCCCATCCACTGCCGGTACCACTGGCGGATGGCGAGCATGTCGGCCGCATCATCGCCACTGGTGAAAAACGGCTCGCCGAAGCCGATGGTCTTGTCAGGGTAATGGAAATAGGCCGGAATCACCGGCACCTCGGCCATCCGTGCGATCTTGAGGAACCCCCCCTTCCACTCCTTGACCGGCTTGCGCGTGCCCTCCGGTGCCAACGCAAACCAGACCCGGTCACTGCGCTGGATCATCGCCACCACCTGTCCCACCGTGCCCTGCGGCGAACTGCGATCCACCGGCATCACTCCGAGCCCGCGCAGGATCACACTCAGCGGCCACCAGAACAGCTTGTCCTTGCCGAGGATGCGCGCGTCCACGCCCAGCGCCATCTTGGCCGCCAGCCCCCACAGACCGTCCCAGTTGGACGAATGCGGCGCGGCGATCACCACCGCCTTGGCCAGGTCCGGAATCGGCCCGCGGATATGCCACCCGCCCAGACGCAGCACGCTGCGCCCCAGCCAGCGGCTGAGTGCGCGGCCCGTGAGTTGTGGCATGTTCGGCGGCAGGACCGGCACGGTCGGTAAGCGGTTGCTCAAGCACTACTCCCAATTGCGTTGCGAACGGCCGCGCTTGACCTGCGCACGGCCTTTTTTCTCATCCAGGCGGCGCAGCTTGGAGCCGTAGGTCGGTTTGGTCGCCACCCGCGCCTTGGGCACGCTCAGACCGGCCTGGATGAAGCTGACCAGGCGTTCACGCGCGTCCTGGCGGTTGCGGTCCTGGGTGCGGAAGCGCTGCGCGTCGATCACCAGCACGCCTTCGCCGGTCATGCGCCGGTCGCGCCGGGCCAGCAGACGCGCGCGCAACGGCTCGGGCAGCGACGGCGAGGCGGCGATATCAAAGCGCAGTTCCACGGCGGTGGAGACCTTGTTGACGTTCTGGCCGCCGGCGCCGGACGCGCGCACGAAACGCTCGACGATCTCCGTTTCCGGTATCGCCAGCTGCTCCGAGATTTCAATCCGGTCCCTCGCCATCGGCGCATTGTAAGGGGCAACCGCCCCCGCGCCGCCGTCGCTCCCGTCGCAACGTGGCGCACTTCCTGCGGCGCGCTGCGAAGGTGTCGTGGACCCTATTCCCAGTACTGGCCGGACCAGCGGCGCCATGCGCGGTAGTGGTGGATGGCGAAGCCGGCAAAGGACGGCTCGTTGCGCAGCGCGCGTTCGACCTTGCGCACCTCCTGCTCGAACACCTTCGGGCCTTCCTCATGGAAGGTGACCTTGTTGATGTCGTTGGAAGAAACCTCCAGCCCGATCACCACCTTCTTGCCGACTTCATTGGCGTAGGCGATCTCGCTGGCCGCATGCGACAGGATGCTGTCGCGGCCCTCGGCCTTGTCGCGGTAGTCCATCAAGGCGACGTAGTCGTAGATGTTGATGGTGTGCTCGCTCACCGGACGATGACGGCCATTCCACTCCACCTCGATGCCGTCCAGCCAGAACGGAATCGCCGGGCCAACCATCAAGGTCGCGCCGCTCTCCTGCTTGATGCGCATCACCGCTGCGCTCATGTCCAGGAAGCCCACCAGCAGATCCGCACGGGTGTCGTCATTCCATTCATCGAGGATGTGCGGCTCGATGTCCAGGTTGGCACCATCAAAACGTGCGGCTTCGGGTACCGATGCGTTGTACTCCACCACGCGGCGGAACATCGCTTCGGCTTCTTTGCGGTAGGCCGGCAACACGTAGTTCTGGGTGCTCAGATACCAGGAGCCCAGCAAGGCATATACCTTCATCTTCTTGCCATGCATGCGCTCGATGAAAGCGCGATACAGTTGCGGCTGATCGACGATCAGGTTGCGGCCCTTGTAGGCATCGGCATACAGGTAGATGGTGTCGATCTGCTGCGATTTCAGATAGGCGGCGGCCTCCTCGGCGACGGCCGGGTCCTCGACCATCGCATAGGACTCGGCTTCCCAGGTCCACATCGCGCGGCTGGCCGCCATGGAAGGTGCGCTCGACAGCAGACACAGCAGTGCCAGCATGCCGATGGCAAGACGATTGTTCATTACTGCTTCTCCACGGTGCTGCCGGTATCCACCAGCAAGTGATAACGGCCCTGCCCGATGGCCTTGCCGCTATCGGGGTCGGACGGGAATACCGATACATAGCACCGGCCTTTGCAATCTTCGGGCTGCGGCAGGGGCAACTGCAGCTGGACCTGATGACTGCCGCCAGGCGGCAACTGCAGGGCCTGGCCGTAGACCTCCTGCAGTTCGCGGCCGTTCTCGCTGGACATGACCGCCAGCGGCACGAACACACGGCTGGGCTTGGAATCCCCGCTGGCAAATACCGCCGACAAGCGCACGCCGGTCGCCGTCGCCGTGGCCTCGGCCGAAGTGATGGACACACCGGGCACCGCCGGTGCAGCAGACAGTTGCGTGGCCTCGGGAACGGCCGCATAGGCGACCAGCGGCGGCGTAGCGCCGTCCGGAAGCAGCGCGCCGCGCTTGAGGAAGATCGCATTGGCCTGCGTATAGCGTTGCAGGCGCTGCGCCACCCACTCACGCACGCTGGCGTCATCGGCCCTGGCCAGATGCATGCCGTCCTGCAGTTCATACAACTCGCCGTCGCGCAGCCACCAGCGGTCGGCCAGATACTCCGGCGCACTGGTCTTGGTCTGCTTCAACGGCAGCTGGTGCAGGTTTCGGAAATTCTCGGACATGTCCAGGCCGGTACCCAGCCACGCGGTCCGTGCCGGACGCTGCAGGCCGTAGGTGTTGGACAGCAGGGCCATCAGCGAGGGCGTCACATCCAGCTGCGAGGACACCGCACGCACCCGCTTGGGCTGCTTGAGCAGGGGCGAGAACACGATCAGCGGCACGTGGTAACGATCGACGTGTTCACCCATCGGGATCTCCGGCAGCCGGTGATCGCCAGTCACCACGAAAATGGTGTCGTCATACCAGGGCGCCTTCTGCACCGACTCGAAATAGCGCCGCAGCTGGTCATCGGTGTACAGGATCGTGCTGTAGATCGCGGCGTTGGCGCGGTAGCCGGCCAGGCGCGACTCCGGTACCCGCAGCTGCTGCAGCTGCTGCTCGAATCGGGCACGGTAGGCCTCCTGCCCGGGGAACTCGTAGCTGGTGTGCATCGAGATGGTCTGCATCGCCAGCACGAACGGCGATGGCAGTCGGTCACTGTCGGCCAGCACGCGCGACACCAGCTCCTTGTCCGGGTAGCCCCAGGCGCTGAACGGATTGCGCTGGTAGCCGGGACCGAAGTTGTTCATGTCCACCAGCGTCTGCACCTGCTGCAGCCGCATGTAGCCCCGTTCGTCATCAAAGGCGGTATCGGTGCCGTTGTAGAACGCGGTGTGATAACCCTGCTGGCGCAACACGCTGAAAAGGCCTGGATGCGCAGGCATGCGTTCGCCCAGCGCGGTGAAGCCCTGGTCGGCAAAGGGTGCCGAGCCGAGCAGGGTCGGCAGCACGCCGAACGTGCGGCCCTGGTTGGCGATGAAATTGTCGAAATAGAGGCTGCGCGCAGCCAGGGTGTCGAGGAACGGGGTGAAACTGCCCAGCGCCGCCTGCGGACCGGAGAACGAACGCCCCAGCCCCTCCACGATGATCAGCACCACATTCGGCGGGCGCCCGTCGCGGGTCGGCGCGAAGTACGCGCCCAGGGTATCCGGCGTCTGCTCCTGGCGGAGGAACGGATAGTCCGGGTCCAGCGCCGGCTCTGGAGCCGCATGCGCCGATGCGGTCGCCACCATGGCAGCCCCGGACTCTGCGCTGGACCAGCGCCACACATCGGCACTGAACCAGGCCAGCTTGTTGCAGGCCACTGCGCGCGCAGCCTCGTCGGTCAGCAGGCTGGCCCCGGTTGGCATCGGCAGCAGCCAGGCCAGCGCGGCGCCGGCCAGCAGCCCGCCGCTCCAGCGCGCAGAACCGGCGACATTACGCCGTGCCTGCCACAGCAGCCCCGCCCACAGCACCAGCAATGGCAGGCCGATCGCCAGGACACCGCGCAATGTCATCGGCGCCCCGTCAGACAGCGTCGTGCGGATCTCGGCGACGCTGTAACCGAACAGATCCGCCCCCAACGGCACCTGCGCCACCTGGAAATACTGGTCCAGCACCACCTGCACGACCAGGAACACTGACCACAGCAGGGCCAGGGTGACAGCACGCGGCACCGCCCGTTTCAGTGCAAGCAGCGGCAACGACAGCAACAGCAGCAGCGGCAACGCACGCAGCAGCACGAGCAGCGACTGTGCCGTGGCCACACCGGCCACCGCCCAGCGCTGCGACGCAGTGTCGCCGGCACCGGCCACCGCATTGGCCACGGTTACCGCCACCAGCACCAGCTGGGCCAGCAGCAGAACCGGGAAAACCGAGGAAAAGCGCGCCCACGCGCTACCGTTGTGCGGTGTTGTCATCGTCGCCTGCCCCCTTACCAGCGCGTATAGATCGACGCCGATACCCGCTGCTCGTCGAAACCGCCATCATCGTCGGCATAACCGGCACCGAGCTTGAAGCCCCAGTTCGGGGCGAACTGGTGCCGCCAGGCGACCCCCAGGCTCGCGTTGTTGTCGCGCACCAGGCTGCCGAAGCGGTCCACGTCGGTACTGCGACCGCTGCTGACGCTCACTTCCAGGTAGTTGTCCGCGTCACCGCGATAGTAGTTGCGCAGCAGTACGCGATGACTCCAGCTGCCCGAGCCCACGCCCGGCACGTGCTGCAGTTTGTAGCGCCCGTACCAGTTGCCGCTGTAGCGGCCCACGCCAATTCCGTAGAACTCGGTGTCTCCGGAAAAACGCAGGTGATCGACACTGGCCGACAGTTCCCAGCCACTGCCCACACCCTGGAACACTTCCACGCGCCAGGACTGCCGGGGCAACACGCCGCTGGACGGGCCATGCTGGTAACGCAGATTGGCGTAGGCCCGCGACCACAGCGGGGTGTAGCCATCCAGCGCCCAGGCGATATCGCTGGTGTTGAAATGGTCCGCACGCAGCATTTCCAGCCCCAGCGAGCCGCGCTTGAAGTACCGGCGTAGCGACAGGTCGGCATCATTCCAGCTCTGCCGGTTACCACTGAAACGGGTATGGCTCCAACCCGCGCTGGCACTCCAGCGATAGCCGTCAGCGGCAGCGACATCGGGATTGGCCATGCGTGGCAACAGGCTGTCACGCAGGCTGAGGATTTCCGCCGGATCCGCCCCCAGCGCCTCGGCCGCGTCGAAATCGGCGCGGGCGGCGGCGATCTGGCCCTGGTCACGCAGGGCCCGGCCGCGGGCGATATGCGCCGCGGCGCTGTCCGGCGCCAGCGCCACCCACTGCGCATACGCATCGGCCGCCTGCTGCGGGCGATCGCTCCAGCGATACAGATCGCCCAGGGCCGACCAGGCATCGGCGTAGGTCGGGCTCTTCTGCACCACCTGCTGCAGATCCGCCTCGGCGGCGGCGTATTGACCATCCCAGGCGTAGGTGCGGCCACGTGCCAGCAGCAGGTCGCTGTTGCCCGGGTGCTCCGCCAGCAGCGCGGTGTACTGCGTGATCGCCTCACTGCGCTGGCCATCGGTGGCCAGTGTGCGGACCTGCTGCATCCGTGCCTCAAGCGAGTCGGCCGGCGCATCCGCCGGTGACTGGGCCAGCAGCGCACCGGGAGTGGACAGCGCCAGCAACAGCAGCGGACGGGCACATCGACGGGTAGACGCGGTAGAAAGCAAAAAACACCTCATGGAGAAAATCCTGCGGTTCATTTCGGAGTACTGCCATAACTTGCCGGCGGCATTTCGGCGGCCTCTTTGTCCGGCGCATCCTCGAGGGTGTGCTGCCACGACCCGTCACGGCTGATCCGGCCCCAGTTGCGCACCTTGCCGCGGCTCAACAGCCAGCGCAGGGTGCCGACAAAACGCCACCACGAGTTGATCTGGCGATAGCCGAAGTTCTCCAGTACCGCCAGCAGAAACAGCTTCAGCTGCTGCGTCGGACGCTGGTAGAGACGGAACGAAAGCTCCTCCAGCACCATTGCATTGACCGACAGCAAAATTCCCATGCCGATGGCCGCAGCCAGGAACACCAGGAAGGTCTCCAGCGGGACCAGCCCCAACAGCGCCAGCACGATCATCGTCACGTAGCCGATCACTTCGATCAACGGCCCCAGGAATTCGAAGATCACCATGAACGGGAACGCGATCCAGCCGACCGCGCCGCCGCGGCGGTTGAACATCAGGGCCATGTTCGACCACAGGCTCTCGGCCAGCCCCTGCTGCCAACGCACCCGCTGGCTCTTCAGCGACCGCAGATCGGTCGGAGCCTCGGTCCAGCACACCGGGTCAGGCACGAACACGATGCGGTAGTCCCGCTTCTCCTCGCGCAGATTGCGGTGCAGGCGGACCACCAGATCCATGTCCTCGCCGACCGTATTCAACCGGTAGCCGCCAATGGCGATCACGCGCTCCTTGTAGAACACGCCGAATGCGCCGGAAATGATCAACAGCGCGTTGGCCGGCGACCAGCCCATACGTCCGAACAGGAACGCGCGCAGATATTCCACCAGCTGGAAACCGGGCAGCATCCGGCTTGGCAGGCCGACCTTGGACAGCATGCCGTCCTTGACCGTGCAGCCATTGAGCACCCGCACCACGCCGCCGCTGGCCACCACGCGGCCATCCTCCAGGAACGGGCGCACCACCCGCGACAGGCTTTCCGGCTGCAGGATGCTGTCGGCATCGATCACGCAGAACAGCGGGTAGCGCACGCAGTTCAAGCCGGCGTTGATCGCATCTGCCTTGCCGCCGTTGGCCTTGTCCACCAGGCGCACGTTGGGAAAACGCGCCGAGGCATAGACCGCGTGCACGGGCTCGGTCTTGAGCCGGCAGCGGTAGGCTTCGGGCACCTTCACCAGCCCGAACGCGTCGATCAGCGCCTGCCGGGTGGCATCCGTGGAGCCGTCGTTGACCACCACCACTTCGTATTCCGGATAGACGGTCTTCAGCAGTGAACGCACCGAGGAGACCACCGACTTCTCCTCGTTGTGCGCCGGCAGGATGATGCTCACCGGCGGCTGGTATTCGCGCAGCCCCTTGGGCAGGTAGTTGGCGCGGTATTCGCGCATGTAGCGCACGATCTGGAATGCCGAAACGTAGTTCAGCACCAGATAGGCGATATTGATCGCGGCGAAGTAGGCGATGAACACCCACTGCAGCGAGACCATCAAGCGTATCCACGGGACCTGCTGCAGATAGCTCACGATCAGATGCCAGTATTCGTTCATACCCCTGCCCTCATGCTCTGCTCGGACAGCACGTGGTCGATGATGTCGCGACCATACGGATCGTTCACCCGCTCCCGCACTGCACGCATTTTGTGCTCATCCATCCCCGGCAACATCAACAACGCCTGCGCGGCGCGGTAACGCACCCACCACACACTGTCCGACAGCAGCGGCTCCAGCCGGACGTGATCGCTGGCATCGCCGATGCGCGCCAGCGCCGACGCCGCATGCATGCGGATGTGCCAGCGGGCAACCTGCAGGAATCCGCGCACCTGCTCGATATCCTGGCGATCGTTGACCAGCTGCAGACACACCGAGATGACCCGGTCATCCACATCGCTCTGCATCAGCTCACGGATCACGGCCGCCGCGCGCTCCGGATCAATGTCGGACAGAAAGCGCACCAGCTTCAGCGCGGTGTCGGAATTGGCCCGCAGCAGCGCGTTTGAAAGCTCCCGCACCGCACTGCCGTCCTGGTTTTCGGCCAGAATGCGCGCGACGCTGCCCTGCACCCAGTCGTCGCGCTCGAGGATCAGCGGCACGAACATGGCCATGGCCCGCGCAGGATCGATCTGCGACAGTGCCCGCGCCGCGCACAGCGAGACGATCGGACTGTGATCGGTGAGATGTTTGGCAATGGTGTCGAACATGCCGCCATCGCGCAGATGGCCCAGCGCGATGATCGCCATGGCACGGTCGTGATAGCTGCCGCGCAGCAGGCGCGGGGCGGTGTCAGCCAGCCCGACCCGCTGTCCCAACGGCACCAGCCGACGTGACGCGGCATCATCCAGCGGCTCATGGATCGCGTTCCAGGCTTCGATAAAGCCAGGCGCCTCGCGCCGCTCGAGCTTGCGGGTCGGCACTCCCGGTGTCTCCAGTTCCTGGCGCAATACCTGCGACCAGTACTGCATCGACTGCGCATCGCGCCGCTCACGCCACTGCGTGCGCACGCGCATCAGCAAGATGGTGGTCAGCAGCACCACCGTCAGCAGCAGCGTGGAAACCGCCACCCAGTACGCCACTACGACGACCAGTGGCCCAGTGAACAGACCTTCCATCCCCTTCCCCTACTTCCCTGCAAAAGTACCCAATTGTCATCCGACTGCCGCAAAGCCGTGTTACGGCGACATGCGGCAAAAAGTGTGATCCAAGTCACCTTACCCGTCAATTTCTGCGGAAATATCGTCCAGATCCGCCCGGCGGCATCCTGGGCCGCGGCACATGTCGATGAAAAATAATGACTTGCACTCTTACGCTGTGCGCCGCGCCAACACCGAATAAAAGGCAAGGCCGGCGATTGCGCAGAAATCGCCCATCTGGACGGCCGGGAGGTGGCCTCGGGTAAGCTCTGCGCTCCACCCAGAGCAGAGGACGATCCATGCGCGGCCATCGCCCGTTACGCTACCTGCGCTTCCGCCTGTTGTTGGCCAGCGGCCTGGTGCTGGCCGGCCTCGTACCGGCACTGGCCACCCCGGCCAGTGATGGCGACATCAACCGTCTGCTTGCCGCCTCGCGGGCGCAGACCATGCTCGATGCGATGCTGCCGCAGATGGAAGCCATGCAGTCCCAGCAGTTCGCACAGCTGACCGCCGGGCAGGCGCTGACCCCCGAGCAGAAGGCGCGCGTGCAACGCATCCAGCAGCGCACCTCGCAGACCCTGCGCGAGGCGCTGTCGTGGTCGCAGATGCGCCCGATGTATGTGGATCTCTACAAGAAGTCGTTCTCGAAAGAGGACGTGCTGGCGATGGCCGAGTTCTACGAGAGCCCGGCCGGGCAGAGCCTGCTCGACAAGACCCCGCAGCTGATGCAGAACCTGATGCTGGCCATGCAGCAGAAGATGACGCCACTGCTGGCGGATCTGGAGCAGGATCTGGACGCGATCATCCAGGAATCCGAAGCTGCCCGGTAGTTCCCGCGCGGTGTTCGCTGGCGGGTGCGTCGGGCCAAAGGCCCGCTGTCCCGCCCGGCACAGGACACGGCCCTAGCAACGCCTTTGAGCCGGGGGCGACAGCCGCCCGCAGCGGCGTTGCCGGATGGATCGGACACCGCCGGGCGCCTTGGAAGCTGGGATCCGCTGCAGATCCCAGGCTACGGCCTGCTTCCTGTTTTGAGCGCGCCGCGCGCCTGTGCGGTGCAACATTGCTGGCACGGCCGTCGGCGATACGCCGCTGCCCCCCCCCACCGGGCATGACGCGCCGTAAGCCGGGACGTCCCGCCGGCAGGCCGCGAAACTGGCCACGATGACGGTCCGTTGGAAAAATGTCGGAATTTCGTGACAATCGTCACAACAAGCACTGACATCCAGTCAGTGCAGTCCCGGGGAGAGGGAATGAAAAAGTCCACAAGGAACAAATGGCTGGCTGCGCTCGCTGTTGTGGGCCTGCTCGGTTTTGGTGCGGGCGTCTGGGTTCTGCTGAATCCGGCCAGCTTCGTGGTGCAGCCCTGGCGCGCACAACAGTCGGTGACGTCGGCACGCTTCGTGTTCGGCCCGTATCCGGTGCAAGCCGACATGGATCGCCTGAAGGACGAAGGCGTGACCACCATCATCAGCCTGCTCAACCCCAAGGTCCCCTACGAGGCGGTGCTGCTGGAGGAGGAAAAGAAGCGCGCGGCGGAGCTGGGCATCGAAGTGCACAACTTCCCGATGGGCAGCATCCTCGGCCAGCGCTTCGGTGAGGATTACGAGCGCAACTCGCGCGCCGCCGCCGAGACCGCGATCAACACCCCCGGCACCGTGTACATCCACTGCTACCTGGGCCTGCACCGCGCCGCCAACGTGCGCGACTATCTGGAAAAGCACGGCACGGTCGATACCCGCCAGTTCGATGGCTCGGTCAAACATGACCGAACGCCGCGCCAGCTGGCCAACGAGCGCGCCCGCCGCCTGTTCCGCCAGCAGGAATATGACGCCGCCCTGCGCGAACTGCACAGCGTGCAGCCGCTGGACTATTCGGCGCATGTGGCCGAAGGCTGGGTGCATCTGCGGCAGGCGAACAACGAGCTGGCCCGCAACAGCTTCCGCGCCGCCAGCCAGATGCCCGGGGCCCGTTCCGATGCCTCCAGCGGACTGGGCTTTGCACTGTTGCGGCTGGACGATACCGACGGTGCCCATGCCGCCTTCAGCCAGGCGCTGGAGCTCTCGCCTGACGACCATGACGCGATGCAGGGCATGGCCCAGGTGTTCTACCGGCAGGACAAACCGGAACAGGCACGGGTCCTGCTCGAGCGCCTGCATGCCGCCGCGCCCGACAACGCCGAAGTGGCCGAACTGCTGGAACGCGCCAGGGCCGAGAAACAGGCCGCGGCAGGCGCCGCGCTGTAACGCGATGCGGCAGCGGCCCCGGTGCGGCGCCGCTGCCGATGCCGACGGCCGAACGATGACTCCGGCCGGTCGGCAAGGCCGCCAGAGCGGCGGCTGGCCTTTCGGCTGTCATGCCAGCGCCCGAAGCGTGCCGCCCTGGCCCGCCAGGCAGCTCAAAGCAGCGGAGAGATACGGGCTACACCGGCCGCCCCCGCGTAGCGCCAGGGGCGCGTCAGGCCTGGCCGAGCTGCCAGCCGAACAGGTCCAGCGCCTTCCGGAACTCACGATCCAGCGGGGCGTGTACTTCGATGCGGCGCCCGTCCTGCGGGTGCGGGAAGGCCAGGCGCTCGGCGTGCAGCAGCATGCGGTGCACGCCCTGCATACGGAAGCTGCGGTTGTGCCGGCCGTCACCATGGCTTGTGTCGCCGATCAGGTGGTGGAACATGTGCTTGAGGTGCCGGCGGATCTGGCGGAACCGCCCGGTCTGCGGCTGGCAGCGCAGTAGCGCATAGCGCGAGGTCGGAAAGCCCGCCGACGGAACCGGCAGCTCCCCTTCCAGTAGTTTCTGGAAATGGGTGATGGCCGGCTTCTTCACCGGCTTGCCGGGGCCGCCATCCAGATCGTGATCGACGGTAAAAGCCGCTTCGGCCGGCCAGCCGCGGCATACGGCCAGATAATCCTTCTCCACCTCGCCCCCCATCAGCGCCTTGCCCAGCACGCTGGCGCTGTCGCGGTCGAAGGCCAGCAGCAGGCAGCCGCTGGTGGCGCGATCCAGGCGGTGCACCAGGAAGATCGGCTTGCCCAGCTGCTCGCGCAGCCGGTCGGCCAGGAAGTCATCCTCGCCACGCGCGAGCTTGCTGTCGTGGACCATCAGCCCGGCCGGCTTGTTGACCACCGCCAGCCACGGGTCTTCGTACAGCAGCGGCAAGGGCTCGAAAACCACCGGTTCCACCGCCTGCTCCAGCGCCTCGCTCATCGACGCAGCCACGCCGACGCCAATGCCAGCACGCCAACACCCCCGGTGATCCACGACCACACCGGGATGGACGCCAGCTGCGGGCCACCGGCCTGCAAGCCGTACAGCAGCGCCGACACCACCACCAGCCCGACTCCGGTCACAGCGGTAATCACGCGCCGCTGCATGCGCTTGAGCGTGTCATTGAGCGTGACGATGTCCTGCGAGCGCATCGCCAGCTCATGTTTGCCTTCCACCTGCTGGCGCAGCCAGCTGTGCAGCAGCGCCGGCATGTCCGGCGCCTGGGTCATGATTTCCGGCAGGCGCTTGCGCAGCTCCTTCAGCGCGCGGCGCGGGCTGTAGCGCTCGCGCAGGATGCGTTCGAGCACCGGCTTGGCCACTTCCCAGATGTCCAGGTTCGGATCGAGCTGGCGACCTACACCCTCGATGTTGAGCAAGGTCTTCTGCAGCAGGATCAGCTGCGGCTGCAGGGTCAGCTGGTAACGCTGGGCGGTGCGGAACAGCTTCATCAGCACTTCGGCCAGCGAGATCTGCGACAGCGGCCGGGTGAAGTAGGGCTCGCAGACCGCGCGTACGGCGGCCTCCAGCTCGTCGATCCGCACCGTGGCCGGCATCCACTGCGCCTGCAGGTGCAGCTCGGCGATGCGGCGGTAGTCGCGGTTGAAGATGGCCATGAAGTTCTCGGCCAGGTAGAACTGGTCCTCTTCCGAGAGCTGGCCCATGATGCCGAAGTCCAGCGCGATGAAGCGCGGGTTGCCGCGGCGCGCCGGATCGAGGTCGACCCAGATGTTGCCGGCGTGCGCATCGGCGTGGAAGAAGTTGTCGCGGAACACCTGCGTGTAGAACACGCGCACGCCCTTGGCCGCCAGCGCCTTGCGGTCGATGCCGGACTTGTCCAGCGCGACGATGTCGTCGGAGGGAATGCCCCAGACACGTTCCAGGGTGAGCGCGCGTTCGGCGGTGTGGCTCCAGATCACCTCCGGCACGTACAGGTCGTCGGAGTTTTCCCAGAAGCGGCGCAGCACGCTGGCGTTGGCGCCTTCGCGCTGCAGGTCCAGCTCGGCCGCCAGGGTGGTCTCGATCTCGGCCACCACTTCGCGCGGACGGATCTTGTCGGCGCGCGGATGGGTGCGCTCGACCAGCGCGGCCAGCGACTTGAGCAGGGCGATGTCACCGGCGATCTGCTTTTCGATATCCGGGCGCAGCACCTTGACCACCACCTGGCGGCCGTCGTCGAGGGTTGCGGCATGCACCTGCGCGATCGAGGCCGAGGCCAGCGGCGTGGTGTCGAAGCTGGCGAAGGCCTCGGTGATCGGCAGGCCCAGCGCCTGCTCGACGATCCGCAGCGCCTGCTCGCCGTCGAACGGCTTGACCCGGTCCTGCAGCAGGGTCAGCTCGACGGCGACATCCGGCGGGACCAGATCGCGTCGTGTGGACAGAATCTGCCCGAACTTGACGAAGATCGGTCCCAGCTCCTGCAGCGCCAGACGCAGCCGGGCACCGCGCGACTGTGAGGCGATATCGGCACTGGCGCGCGGCACGAACGGCTTGGCCACGCGCAGCCAGCGCTCGACCGGAGTGCCATCCAGCAGGTCGTCCAGACGGTAACGCAGGATCACCCGGCCGATGCGGCTGGCGCGGAACATGGCGCGGGTTGCCTTCATGCGGCACCCCCGGCGCGCTGGCGCAGGCGCGCGATGCGCGCGGCCATGCGCTCGACGTCGTCACGGATCACGTCCACATCGTCATGGAAGGCCTCCAGTTCGGCGCGGGCCACCACATCACGCGATTCCTCGGTGACATACTCGGCGGCGGTCTCGGCCAGATCCCTGGCACTGCGGCGGGCCTGTGCCAGCGCCGCGCGCAGGGTCTGCGCGATCTGCACCCCCAGCACCTCACCGAACGCCTTGACGAACGGCTGCTGCCAGTCCGGATCGAAGCGCATGGCCAGCTGCTGCAGGCGACGGGCGAGCTCGGCGTCACCGGAGACTTTCACCCGGCCGGCCGGCGCGCTGTTGCCGCGCCGCGCGTTGGCCAGGAATGGCAGCTGCGCCAGAACACCTCCCAGGGTGCTGCGCACGGCCAGGTCCGGCTCCAGCGAGGGGTCCACCGGGCCGACGGTCAGGCGCTGGCCGCTGACTCCGATCTGCATCGCCAGCGACGGCGATTCCAGGGTCAGGGCGATGCGCTGGCCATCGAGCGGGGCCAATGCGGTGCGGGTATCCGGGTCCAGCGCGAGTGCACGGTTGAGCGCCACTTCCAGCGCACGGCCGGCCAGCGGCTTGATCACATTGAAGGGGGATGCAGGCATGGCGGGCATTCTACCTGCCCGCGCAAGCGCATCGCCGCACGTGGATTAATCGACAGATAACCGCCACGCGCCCGCGCAGGCGGACGCCGGAAGGTTCATGCTATGCATATTCCCTTCAACACACGCGGCAGGAGCACACAGGCAATGGGCAAGACCCGGGTTGGCATCATCTTCGGCGGTCGTTCGGCCGAGCACGAGGTCTCGCTGCAATCGGCGAAAAACATCTTCGATGCGCTGGACAAGGACCGGTTCGACGTCAGCCTGATCGGCATCGACAAGCAGGGCCTGTGGCACCTGTGCGATGCGGCCAATTTCCTGCACAACGCCGAGGACCCCAAGCGCATCGCGCTGGATACCTCCGGCCCGGTACTGTCGGTGCTGCCGGGCGCCGAGCGCGGCCAGCTGCTGGCCGCCGATGGCCGCGAGGTGCCGCAGCTGGATGTGGTGTTCCCGATCGTGCACGGCACCCTGGGCGAGGACGGCACCCTGCAGGGCCTGCTGCGTACGCTGAACCTGCCGTTTGCCGGCCCCGGCGTGCTCGGTTCGGCCGCGGCGATGGACAAGGATGTGGCCAAGCGCCTGTTGCGCGATGCCGGACTGGCGGTGGCGCCGTTTGCCTGTTTCAACCGGGTCAGCGCCGCGCAGGCCAGTTACGAGACGCTGGTCGCCCAGCTGGGCTCGCCGCTGTTCGTCAAACCGGCCAACCAGGGCTCCTCGGTGGGCGTGAGCAAGGTGCGCAATGCCGCCGAGTTCGCCACCGCGCTGGCACTGGCGCTGTCGTTCGACCACAAGGTGCTGGTGGAATCGGCCATTGCCGGGCGCGAGATCGAATGTGCGGTGCTCGGCAACGAGGTCCCCGAGGCCAGCGTCTGCGGCGAAGTGGTGGTGCATGACGATTTCTACGCCTATGACACCAAGTACATCAGCGCCAGCGGCGCGGAGACAGTGATCCCGGCCGACATCAGCGCCGACGCGCAGCAGCGTATCCGCCAGATCGCCGTGCGCGCCTACCAGGCGCTGGACTGCATCGGCATGGCGCGGGTGGACGTGTTCCTCACCGCGACCGGTGAGGTGGTCATCAACGAGCTGAACACCCTGCCCGGCTTCACCAAGATCAGCATGTATCCCAAGCTGTGGGGGGCCAGCGGGCGGGGCTACACCGCGCTGATCACCCGGCTGATCGAACTGGCGCTGGAACGCCACGCCGCGGACAAGGCCCTGAGCAGCTCGATCAACGCTCTGGCCTGACCACAGGCGATCAGGCCGGTGATGCGCCGCGCGCCATCACCGCCGGGTCCCTATCGCCCGCATCGTGACCGCCTAGGCCGTACGGTGCCGAGGGCAAGAGCGTGATCTGCCGCGAACGACCGCGGCCCGCCGGATAAAGGAAAAGAAACGGCCCGCACCGGTCACCCGGGCGGGCCGTCGTCGTGCAGGGCGATCGTGCGATCAGACTTTCTTGCGGAACAGCGAGATCACCGCAAGGATCAGGAACACCACGAACAGGATCCACGCGATATTGCTGGCAGCGCCGGCGATACCGCTGAAGCCCAGTACCGCGGCGATGATGGCGATCACAAAGAAGACGACGGCGTAATGGAGCATGGGAAAGTTCCGCTGTTTGGACACGCGGTGCATCTTCCATGTCCGGCGGTCGCGACACGGTGATCGCGACGTGATAGCGGCATGACGACGCAGCTCAACCGGCAGTGGTCGCCGCTGCCAAGCGACGCAACCCCTCTTCAATCGACACCTTCGGCACGTAGCCGAAATCGCGGCGCGCCGGCTCCATCGAATACCAGTGCGGCGTGCACAGCTGCTCGGCCAGAAAACGCGTCATCGGCGGCTCGCCACGCAGCCGCAGCAGCGGCCACAGCTTTTCGCAGACCGCGCCAATGCGGTAGGCGGCCTTGAACGAGATCGTCTTGTCCACCGCCGGCGCGCCCACCGCGGCCAGCAGCCGGTTGAGCAGTTCGCGCATCGGCAGCGGCTCGCCATTGGAGATGAAGTAGGCCTTGCCGGCACAGGCCGCACCGACCACCAGATGGTCGAACGCATCAAAGTGCGCCTGCGCGGCATTGTCGATGAACGTGGTATCGACCTTGTTGCTGCCGTCGCCGACAAAACGCAGGCGCCCGGCCCTGGCCCGCTGTGCCAGACGCGGCACCAGCTGGTTGTCGCCCGGCCCCCAGATCAACCGCGGCCGCAGCGCGACGGTGGCCAGCTCGGCGCCGTTGGCCGCCAGCACTTCCTGCTCGGCGAGGGTCTTGGTGGCCGCGTACGGCGCCTGGAAATCCTCGCCATAGGGCACCTCGTCCACGCCCAGCCCCTCCACCGGATGGGTGGCGCGATGGGTCACGCTCGGCGTGGAGGTATAGACCAGACGCCCGATGCCATGCGCGCGACAGGCGGCCAGCACGTTGCGGGTGCCAACCACATTGGCCTGGAAGTAGCTGTCATAGCTGCCCCAGGCGCCGGCCTTGGCGGCGTTGTGGAAGATCGCATCGACGCCGGCGGCGGCGTGGTGCACCGCATTGGCATCGGCCAGATCGCCGCGGATCTGGCCCACGCCCAGCGCCTGCAGCTGCGGGTAATGGCCGCGGTTGAAGCTGAGCACCTCGTGGCCGCGCGCGACCAGGCCCCGGCACAGCGCCTGACCGAGAAATCCACCGCCGCCGGTGACCAGAATCTTCATGCGCGCTCCTTCAATCGGGTTGCCGCCCAGACCGCGAGCTTCTCGCGGCCGATCTTGGCGTTGTGGCGGATGTCCACCGGAAACGCCGGATGCTGCAGGAACCGGCCGATCCCGGCCAGCCTGGGCTGCGTTGCCGCCAGTGCGCGCAGCGCCTGCTCGATGGCGGCGGCCTCGCTGCCGGGCAGCCGTTCGTAGCACAGCACCGGCACCTGCCGGCCCAGCGGCCCCACGCCGACCAGCGCGGTGCGACGCACGCCGGGCACGGTGTTGAACACCGGCTCGACCTGCTCGGTGTACAGCGGCCCGGTGGCGGTTTCCACGCGCTGGGTCTTGCGCCCGCAGAACCACAGCCGCCCCTGCGCATCGAACCAGCCCACATCGCCCATGCGGTGCACGATGCGCTCGCTGCCGTCGGCCAGCACCTCGCGGATCTTGGCCGCGGCGGTGGCCTGCGGCCGGTTGAAATAGCTGTCGGTGGTGGTGGGCCCGGTCACGGTGATCTCGCCGACCTCGCCCACGGGCAGTTCGCGCACACCGCTCCAGTTGGCGATGGGTTCATCGGTGATGGCGATGATGCGCACCTGGTTGGGCGCCACCACCGCGCCGACACAGGTGCCGGCACCACTTTCGGTCGCCGCGCGGGTCGCCTCCAGCTCACGGCCTTCGATCACCGCCACCGGCAGGCATTCGGTGGCGCCATAGGGCGTCCAGAACTGGCCGTCGGCCGGCATCAGCGCGCGGATCTTGGACACGGTCTGCGGCGGCACCGGCGCCCCGGCCGAGGTCGCGCGGGTCACCGTCGGCAGCGGCTGGCCGTACTCGGCCAGCACCCGCATCAGCGCCGGCGAACCGAACAGCTGGGTCACGCCGAAACGGGCGATGGCGTCATGCAACTTGCGTGGATCGGCGCTGCCGGGCCGGGTCGGGTCCATGTCCGGGATCATCGAGGTCAGGCCCAGCGCCGGATCAAACAGCGCGAACGGCGGGAACGTCGGCAGATCGACGCCACCGGGCTGCATGCCGAAGGCGTTGCGCAGCAGCTCCACCTGGCCGAGGAAATGGCGGTGGCGGTAGACCACGCCCTTGGGCACGCCGGTCGAGCCGCTGGTGAACAGGATCGCCGCGGTGTCCTCCGGCGCGGTGGCTGCCAGCTGGCTGCCGGCGCCGGTCCCGGCCGCTTCGAGCCGGGCCAGGGTGGTGCCGCCCCAGCCCCAGCGCGTGCCGACCGTGACCAGCCGCGTGGCCGGTTTGGCCCAGCCCAGCAGCCGCCGCGCCAGATGCGCCAGCGGGATACCGATGAAGGCCTGCGGCTGCGCCTCGTCCAGGCATTGCTTGAGCGCGCGCCTGTCGATGCCCGGATCGACCAGCACCGGCACCGCGCCGATCTTGAACAGCGCGAACATCAGCAGGAAGAACTCCGGCCCCGGCCGCACCATCACCACCGCGCGTACACCGCGGCCGATGCCATAGGCCGCCAGCCCGGCGCCGATGGCATCGCTGCGCGCATCGAGCGTGCGGTAATCCAGGGTGACATCGTAGCGGGCCATGCCGTCGGGGCCCGGCCGGCCCGGGCAACGGATGGCGATCTGGTCGGGCCGTTCACGCGCCAGTTCGGGCAGGCGCGCGGCGATATTGCAGGAATCGTTCATCGGCATATTGTCACCGCTGCAGAAATTTCTTGCGCGCGGAGCGGCGGCATGGAAAATCCTCCAGCTTCCCCACCCGCATCGCCGCCCCAAGGCCGGCTCCCATGCCCCATCCCTGCCTCAGCTGCGGCGCCTGCTGCGCCCAGTACCGCGTCGCCTTCCACTGGATGGAATCGGACGAAGCCAGCGAAGGCGGCGTGCCACACGCGCTGACCCAGCGCCTGGACCCGCACCGGCTGTGCATGCAGGGCACCTATTCGGACCCGATCCGCTGCGTGGCGCTGGATGCGCGCATTGGCGAATATTCGCGCTGCACCATTCACCCCAACCGTCCCAGCGTCTGTCGCGAAGTCGATGCGTCGTGGGAATATGGCCAGGTCAGCGCGCAGTGTGATCGCGCGCGCGCCGCCCATGGGCTGGCCCCGTTGACCCTGGCCGACTGGCGCTGGCGCGATGCGGCCGACAATGACGGTCCACAGCCGGACGACAACGGCAACACGCCATCCTCACCGCCACAGCCGCCGATCGCCGCCTGAGCGCTGCCGGGCCCAACCGCCGCAGCGCAAGTCCGGCGGGGTTGTCATCGGGCAGTCAGGGCAGGGGGTTGCGCTCCAGGAACGCACGCACCGCCGGCACGATGGCCTCGTGCTTGTCTTCCAGCACGTAGTGGTTGGCATCCTCGAACGCGGTCACTTCGGCCTGCGGCAAGGCCTTGCGGAAGCCGGCCAGGAAGTGGTGGTCGAAGCAGAAATCACGCAGGCCCCAAGCGATATACACCGGACGGTCGGCGAAAGACGGCAGCGCCGCAGCGGCACGCTCCAGCAGCGACCACGCCTTGTCGGCCGGTGACAGCGGGATGTCCTGCATGAAGCGGATGGTGGCGATGCGGTTGGCCCAGCTGTCGTACGGGGCGACATAGGCACGGCGCACTTCGGCCGGCATCCTGCGGCTCACGCCCAGCCACGAGGCGCCGGCGGAGAACGCGTTGAAGGTACGGATGAACCACTCGCCCGGCTTCCAGTGCCGGCCCATTGCGATCTGCCACGGCATCGGCTTTTCGGCCGGCAGCGGGAATGCGGCGGTATTGGTGATCACCAGCCGCTTGACCTGCGCGTGGTGCGACAGCGCCCAGCCGAAACCGATCATGCCGCCCCAGTCGTGCACCGCCAGCGTCACCGGACCGGTGATGCCCAGGTGACTGAGCAGCGCGTCCAGATCATCCACGCGCGACTGCAGCGTGTACTCGTACCGGCTGTCATCGGGCTTGTCGGACAGGCCCATGCCGATGTGATCCGGCACGATGCAGCGGTATTTGTCGCTCAGGCCGTTGACCAGATGGCGCCACAGATAGCTCCACGACGGGTTGCCGTGCAGCATCACCACCACCTCGCCATCGCGCGGGCCTTCGTCGATGTAGTTCATCGACAGCCCGGGACGGACCTCGAAGCGGTGGGTGTGGCTCGGATAGCCGGGGAACTTGTTCATCACATCGCACCTGGAAAAAGGGCCGGCAGAACCGGCCCTGTGTTTCGTCTGCGCCGTGCCGGCTTACCAGACGACTTCGGCCATCGTGCAGTTCAGGCCCGAGCCGATACCCATCAGCGCCACGCGGTCGCCTTTCTTGAGCTTGCCCAGCTGACGCAGCTTGCTCAGCACGATCGGCACCGAGGCCGGACCGATGTTGCCGTGCTCGCCGAAGATGGTCATCACCTTCTTCGGGTCGATGCCGAAGGCCTTGATGAAGGCGTTGGTGTGCGGCTGGCTGACCTGGTGGATCACGAACTGGTCGATCTCCTCCACCGCCCAGCCCAGCGCCTCGCGCGTGGCCTCGAAGGTCTTGGTGGCCAGCTTGATGCCTTCGATCAGCAGCAGGCGGGTGTCGGTGACCATGCGGTCCAGGTTGCCCACGCACAGCTTGTTCCACTCGTTGGCCGCACGGGTCACGCCGCCCTTGTAGCGCGGCGCATCGGGCACCAGCTCCGAGCGTGCCAGCACCATGGCCGCGGCACCGGAACCGGTGGTCAGCGCGGCGACTTCGTCGCGCAGCTGCTGGGCGGTGATGTCCGGGGACATCATGCGCTCCAGGGTCTTCTCATAGACCAGGTTCGAGGTTTCGCCGTCGACGATCAGCGCGTAATCGATATCACCGCGCTCGAGCATGCGCGCGGCCACGTCCATGCCGTTGATGAAGGCCAGGCAGGCGTTGGCGATGTCGAAGGTGACACAGTCTTCGCCGATGCCCAGGTTGCCGGACACGATCGACGCGGTCGACGGCTCCAGGTAGTCACGGCTGACGGAGGTGTTGAGCAGCAGGCCGATCTTGTCGGCGGTGATGCCGGCATCATCCAGCGCCTTCTGACCGGCGAGGGTGGCCACATCAGAGGCTTGCGTACCCTGGTCCCAAAGCCGGCGCGCGTGGATGCCGGCGATATCGCCCAGCACATCGGCACGGATCCCCAGGCGTTCCAGCGTGGGCTGGAGCCGCTCGTTGATTTCCTTGGAGGTCAGCGTATGCGGCGCATCAATATGCGCCAGTCCCGCGATCGAGACATTCTGGAAAGGCATCGGAAAGCGCCAAGACTCAGGCGAAGGGGGCGCTATTCTAGCCTCTGCGCCTTTTTACCGCATCTTTACAAATAAACGGCCCGCCGTATGGAGCCCTCCGGCGCGCTGGCAGGCACCGGGACCACGTGCCTGCGCGCCGCGGAGCCGGAAAATCACCGGCTCACGGACAGTTGCCGCACTCAGCGCGGCGGGCACTGGTAGGCGGCAAAGCGCTGGCTGCCATCGGCCGGCAGCCCTGTCGCCTGCACCGCATTGGCACCGGCACTGGGCGCTTCGTTGCGGGCCAGGGTTTCCAGCTCTTCCTGCACACGCAGCGGGTTGCGGTTGTAGAAACCGACCTTGTTCTTCACCGACACCACGATCTCGCCCTTGGTCACGCACCCCGGCGCGACCGGACCGGCCGGCAGCACGCGCACCGCCTTGCCTGAAGATTCAATCGGCACCCAGGTGCAGGCAGCGGTGCTGGCGATCAGGACAGACAGAAACACGATACGCATGGACAGTTCCTTGTAGATAACGGAACGGATTGTGCCGTGAATGAATGAACCCGTCATGATCCATGGCCCGCTCCACTGCGGAGCGGGCCATGGCGTGGGCTGCGTGGAACTTACCTGGCCGTGGCGGCCACCGGCTTGCCTTCGGTATCGATCACGGTGACTTCACCCAGGTTCAGGGCACGCACCGGGGCTTCGGTCTGCTTCAGATCCCCCACCACCACCCAGGTCAGCGCGGCCGGATCCAGCGTGCCGGCGGCCTGCGCCACCTGCGCCGGGGTCATCGCCTCGATCTCGGCCTTGCGCTTGAACACGTAATCATCCGGGCGCTGGTAACGGACGATGCCACCGATGGTGCTCATCACCGCCGCGCCGGTCTCATAGGCGCCGGGCAGGCTCAGCGTCTGGATGTTGCGGATGCGGGTGACCTCCCCGGCCGTGGGCGGGCGCTGGCCGCCGGCGAACTGCGCGATCTCGGCGTGCATCTCCTTCATCGCCTCGGCGGTCTTGTCGATCTGCACCGGCGCCACCGCCATCCACGGCCGCTGGCCCAGGGCGGGGCTGGCCATGCTGCGCGCACCGTAGGACCAGTGCTTGTCCTCGCGCAGATTCATGTTCAGACGCGAGGTGAAATCACCACCGAGCACGCCATTGGCCATATCGAAGCGGGTGGCTCCCGTATCCATGGTGGAAGGCACGACCTGGCCGGCGAACAGGTTGGCCTGCACCGCGCCGGGCTGGTCGATCAGGTACACGCGCGCGCCCTGCGGACGGGCCACCGGGGCCGGTGCCGCCACGCTGGCCGCGGCGCCTTCGCCCTTCCAGTCACCGAACTGGCGCTCCAGCAGCGGCACGATCTCCTGCAGCGTGGTGTCGCCGACCACGATCAGCGTGGCCGCTTCCGGACGCACCCAGGCCTTGTGGAAACCGACCAGATCCTCGCGGCCGAGCGCGGCGATCGCCGCCTCATCGCCACTGCCGGTGAACGGAATCGCATACGGGTGACCGGCGCCGTAAAGCAACGGCGGCAGCACGCGCATGGCCACCGCGTTGGGTTGCGCCTTCTCCTGCTGGATGCCGGCGATCCAGGTCGCCTTGATGCGGTCGATCTCGTTCTGGTCGAAGCGCGGCGCGCGCAGCGCGTCGGCATACAGCGCCAGCGACGGAGCCAGGTTCTCCTTCAGCGCCGACAGGAACACGCTGGCGCCGTCCAACGATGCGCCGGCGCCGATGCGCGCGCCCAGCGCCTCGGCGGCGTCGGCGAATGCCAGCGCGCCGCGCGAACCGGCGCCCTCATCGAGCATGCCCATGGTGAAGTTGGCGGTGCCCGGCTTGCGTCCCTGATCGGCGGTGAAGCCCCCCGGGAACTCATAGCTGAACTGCACCACCGGGATGTCATGGCGCTCGGCCAGCACCACCCGGGTGCCGTTCTTCAGCGTGGCGCGCTGCAACTGCGGGAACTTCAGCTCGGGGAAGCTCGTGGTCTGCGGCACGCCGGCGCTGCGGTCGACCTGGCTGGGCAGTGCCGTGTACTTCGGGTCCACCGCCGGCACGTTGAACGGCGCCGGCTTGCCCGAGGGCAGTTCCTCCAGCGCCACCCGCGCGCCCGGCGTGACCACCAGGGTGTGGTCGCCCACGCCCAGCCACTTCGCGCCAACCGCCTTCAGGTCTCCGGCGGTGGCCTTGTCGATGTTGGCCAGCGAGGTGCGGAAGCAGCCCGGATCGCCTTCGTACACGGTGCATTCGGCCAGCGCGTCGGCCTTGCCGCCGAAGCCGCCGATCCGCTCGATCCCGCGCACGAAACCCGAACGCGACTGCACCTTGGCGCGCTCCAGTTCATCGGCGCTCGGGCCTTCGGCGATCAGGCGCTTGAGTTCCTCATCGATGGCCGCCTCCACCCTGGCCGGGTCCACGCCCTGCTTGACGGTGGCCATGATCAGGAAGTTGGACCCCAGCTGCGAGGCGTCGGCCATCGCGGTGATGTTGTCCACCAGCTTGTCGTTGTGCAGCAGGCGCTGGTCCAGCCGCGAGGACTTGGCCCCGCCCAGCACATAGGCCAGCAGCCCGAGCTGGTCGATATCGGCCGTGCCCAGCTGCGCCACATTCCAGGCGCGGTAGATGCGTGCCTGCGGCACCTTGTCGGTCATCACCTCGCGGGTGCTGGCCGGACGCTGCGCCACATCCACCTTCGGCTGGGCCATGCTCGGACCGGCCGGGATATCGCCGAAGTACCGGGCGACTTTCTCTTTGGCGGTGGCCACATCGATATCGCCGGCCAGCACCAGCACCGCGTTGTTCGGGCCGTACCAGGTGCGGAACCAGGTCTTCACGTCATCGAGCGAGGCGGCATTGAGATCGTTCATCGAACCGATCACGCCGTGGTGGTACGGATGCCCGGCCGGATACAGCGCGCGGGTCAGCTTGTCCCACACCTGGCCATAGGGCTGGTTTTCGCCCTGGCGCTTCTCGTTCTGCACCACGCCGCGCTGTTCATCGAGTGCGGCCTGGTCGATCGCACCGAGCAGATGGCCCATGCGGTCGGACTCCATCCACAGCGCCATGTCCAGCGCGGTGGTCGGCACGTTCTGGAAATAGTTGGTGCGGTCGGTATTGGTGGTGCCGTTCTGGTCGGTGGCGCCGACCTGCTTGAACGGTTCGAAAAACTCGCCGCTGTGGTTCTCGCTGCCCTGGAACATCAGGTGCTCGAACAGGTGCGCAAAACCGGTGCGGCCGGACGGCTCGTCCTTGGCACCGACGTGGTACCAGATGTTCACCGCCACGATCGGCGCTTTGCGATCGGTGTGCACCACCACGCGCAGGCCGTTGGGCAGGGTGAACTGTTCGTACGGGATATCCACCGCCGGGGCCGCGACCGGCGCGGGCTTGGCTTCGGCGACCAGAGGCGCGCCGACGAATCCTCCGAGGGCGGCGCTCAACGCCAGGGTGAGCAGGGCGGTGCGGGGAACAGCTGCGTTCATTCCTCTTTCCTTGGGCATGAATGTGAGTGCTGATGCTAACCGGGCCCCGCCGTCGCCACACCGCCCATCCGTCATAGCGGCGTTTCCCGGCTACCGCGTCCGCGGTGGACACCCCGGCACGGCCAGTGTCCGGACAACGGACACCGTGCACCCACAAGAAACCAAGCCATATCAATGAGATGCAGTTGGCATGCAGCCTGCTCTGTTCTCACTGCAGCGCAGCCAGCCCCGAAGCAAACCTGAGCAAACGCTGAACCAGACATCGGAAAGCAAGAAATTTCTTGCAGCACGAGGAGTGGTGTACTACATTACTACCACACCACTGCTCACACACACCAAACAGGTCCTGCCATGAACACCAAGTCCATCGCCATTGCCATCGCCCTTGCCGCCGGCACCGCGTTTGCCGCTTCGGTCCAGGCTTCCGACATCCCCACCCTGGAAACCGTGCAGGTGCGTCCCAGCGCCGACCAGCTGGCCCAGGCCGAACACGAGCGCACCAGCGCCATTCCCACCCTGAGCGCGGTGCAGGTCCGCCCGACCGCCGGGCAGATCGTCGAACGCAATGCCGAACTGGCCGCCGCCCGGCCGGTGGTGACGCTGGCCGCCATCCAGGTGCGCCCCACCCGCGAGCAGCGCCAGGCGCTGGCCGCCGAAACCACGCACCACAACCGCGGCCACGCCATCACCCTGGCGATGGCCACCGCGCTGGGCCACTGGGTGGTCGCGGTGCCGGCCCTGCAGCTCCGTCCGGGTGCGCTGAATCTGCAGACCCTGGCCATCGACGTCGCCGCCGACCTGCTCGGCCGCTGAGCCGGCCACACCGCTGGCCGGGCCAGCGGCGGCGTAAACTGCGCCGATGACTTCCGCACCCGTTTTCGATGTTCTGCTCTACCAGCCCGAGATCCCGCCGAACACCGGCAACGTGATCCGGCTTTGCGCCAATACCGGCGCGCGCCTGCACCTGATCGAACCGCTGGGCTTCGACCTCATTGACAAGCAGCTCAAGCGCGCCGGCCTGGATTATCACGAATACGCCCAGCTGCAGGTCCACCCGGACCTGGACACCGCGCTGGCGCGCATCGCGCCCACGCGCCTGTTCGCGATGAGCACCCGTGGCAGCGTGCGCTATGACAGCGTGGCCTTCGCCGATGGCGATGCGTTCCTGTTCGGCCCGGAAACGCGTGGTCTGCCGCAGGACCTGCTGGATTCACTGCCCGACGGCCGCCGCCTGCGGCTGCCGATGCAGCCCAACAACCGCAGCCTGAACCTGTCCAACTCGGTGGCGGTGGTGGTGTTCGAGGCCTGGCGCCAGCACGGTTTTCCCGGCGGCCAGTAACGCGCGCGGACAATCCGGCGGGCGCGGGCCCTTGGCGTCCGGAGTGCGCGGTTCACTCCCCGCCGCCGAGCACCCCGAGCGCCTGCAACTGCCGCAGGCGCCCGGCATCGAGTGAGAGGATTTCCTCCAGCACCTGTGCGGTGTGCTGGCCCAGCAGTGGCGCGGCCTGCGTGTACTGGAGCGGGGTGGCGGAGAACTTCAGCGGATTGCGCACCATCGCCACGCGGCCACCACCGGCATGCGGCAGCTCGATCTTCAGCCCCCGCGCCTGCACCTGCGGATCATCGAACACCTGGTCGATGCGGTTGACCGGATTGGCCGGCACCCCCGCTTTTTCCAGCAGCGCCAGCCACTGCGCGGCCGGACGCGCGCGCAGATACTGCTGCAGCTGTGGTACCAGTGCATCGCGATGGGCGACGCGGGCGGCATTGGTCGCATAGCGCGGATCGGCCGCCAGCTGCGGCGCACCGAGCACCTCGCACAAGCGCGCGAACTGGCCATCGTTGCCGACGGCCAGCATGAAGTAGCCATCGGCCGCCGGCATCACCTGGTAGGGCACGATATTCGGATGCGCGCTGCCCTGCCGCTCCGGCACCACCCCGCCGACCAGGTAGTTGGAGGCCTGGTTGGCCAGCCAGGCCACCTGGGTATCGAGCAGCGCCAGATCGATCTGCTGGCCGATGCCGGTGCGTTCGGCATGGCGCAGCGCCGCCAAGATCGCGGTGGCCGCATACAGGCCGGTCATCAGGTCGGTCGCGGCCACCCCCACCTTCTGCGGACCGGCGCCGGGCGCGCCGTCGGGCTCACCGGTCACGCTCATCAACCCGCCGATGGCCTGGATCGCCGCGTCATAGCCGGCGCGCTGCGCGTACGGTCCATCCTGGCCGTAACCGGTGATCGAGCAGTACACCAGCTTCGGGTTCAGCGCCTGCAGGCGGGGGAAATCCAGCCCGTACCGGGCCAGCCCGCCGACCTTGTAGTTCTCCACCAGCACATCGCAGCGGGTAACCAGTTCGCGGATCAGCGCCTGCCCGTCGGGCGTGGTGAAGTCGATCGCCACCGAGCGCTTGCCGCGGTTGGCGCACAGGTAGTACGCCGATTCGCCGGTGTCGTGGCCGGCGGCATCTTTCAGGTACGGCGGCCCCCAGCTGCGGGTGTCATCGCCCCCCCCGGGACGCTCGACCTTGATCACATCGGCACCGAAATCGGCCAGCACCTGCGTGGCCCACGGCCCGGCCAGGATGCGGGACAGGTCCAGCACGCGCACACCCTCAAGCAAGTTCACTGCAGCCCCCAACCCCGGATAGCGGAACGCGCAGGGTGCCACGGCACGCCGCCCACCGGCCAACGCGGCACCGCCGCACACACGATCGGCCGGGTTTCGCAACCCGGCCGACGGCATTTGCAGCAGTTACGCGTCGCGGTTTTGACGGCCGGCCAGCGGCTCAGTCGTCGTCCTGCTCGGCCGCTTCACGGCCCTGCTGGCGGATCAGCGCCTCCTCGCGGGCGTCGTTGATGGCGTGGCGCACGCTGTCCAGATCGATGCTGCTCATGTCCGGGGTGTACTGCCCGGTCAGCACGGTGTCCGGCTGCAGCTCGCCAGCCTGGAACAGCTCCCACATCTCCTCGCCGTACCAGGTGTCCAGCAGTTCCGGCGCGCTGCGCCCGAGGAAGGCGGTGAGGTTGTTGACGTCGCGCAGCAACATGGTGCGCGCGGCGTTGTTGCCGGCGGCGCTGACCACCTGCGGGAAATCGATGACGATCGGGCCGTCCGGGCCGACCAGCACGTTGTACGGCGACAGGTCGCCGTGGATCAGCCCGCAGCACAGCATCAGCTTGACCTGATGCACCAGCACCGCGTGGAACTGGCGCGCCTCCTCGGCCTCCAGCTCCACCTCGCCCAGGCGCGCGGCGCTGAAGCCTTCGGCATCGGTGACCAGCTCCATCACCAGCACGCCGTGGAAATAGCCGAACGGCTCGGGCACCCGCACCCCGGCTTCGCGCAGCTGGTAGAGCGCGTCGACCTCGGTGTTCTTCCACGCCGTTTCCTGCTGCTTGCGGCCGTACTTGCTGGCCTTGCCGATGGCCCGGGCCTCACGCGAACCGCGGACCTTGCGGCCCTCCTGGTACTGCACGCGCTGCTGGAAGCTGCGCTGGGCCATGTCCTTGTAGACCTTGGCGCAGCGTACTTCACCGCCGCTGCGGACCACGTAAACGGCCGCTTCCTTGCCGCTCTTGAGCGGGCGCAGCACTTCTTCGATGACACCGTCGTCGATCAGTGCCTGCAATTGTTGGGGTGTCTTCACGGTCTCTCGGTAGGTACTGGCCGACAGGGCGGCACGGCCGGGCGGCGGATCGAACGGCGTCGAACGTGGCCCGATAGGACGGGATCAAGGGGGCATATTGTTGCCGATGGCGCCCACCGGCAACAGGCCGGCGGCATCTGCCGGGGTGGGGCGGCGTTCACGTTGCCGCCGGAACCTGCGCCGGCGGCAACGCGGTTGCCAGCCGCGTCCGCGCGGCCCTTCGCCCGCGATCAGAACGCGTTGATGCCGGTCAGCTCGCGGCCGATCACCAGCTGGTGCACGGTCTCGGTGCCTTCATAGGTGATCACCGACTCCAGGTTCAGCGCATGGCGGATCGCACCGTGCTCGGTGGTGATGCCGGCGCCGCCGAGCAGGTCACGGCATTCGCGGGCGATGTCGATGGCCAGGCGGCAGTTGTTCCACTTGGCCAGGCTCACCTGCTGCGGCTGCATCTGCCCGGCGTCCTTCAGGCGGCCCAGCTGCAGCACCAGCAACTGGCCGGCGGTGATGCGACGGGCCATGTCGGCCATCTTGATCTGCGCGCTCTGGGTGGCGGCGACCGGGCGGCCGAACAGGATGCGCTCCTTGGTGTAGGCCAGCGCTTCGTCCAGACAGGCGATGGCCGCACCGATCGGGCCCCAGGTGATGCCGTAGCGGGCCTGGGTCAGGCAGCCCAGCGGGCCCTTCAGGCCCTTCACGTTGGGCAGGCGGTTGGCATCGGGCACGCGCACGTTGTCGAAGAACAGCGCGCCGGTCACCGAGGCGCGCAGGCTCATCTTGTGCTTGATCTCCTGGGCGGTGAAACCCGGGGTGCCCTTCTCGATGACGAAGCCCTGCACGCCCTCGTCGGTGTTGGCCCAGAGGATGGCGATATCGGCCACCGGGCCGTTGGTGATCCACATCTTGGAGCCGTTGATCACCCAGTCGCCGCCGTCTTTGACCGCGCGGGTCTTCATGCTGGCCGGGTCCGAACCGCCATGCGCCTCGGTCAGGCCGAAGCAGCCGATCACCTTGCCGCGCGCCATGTCCGGCAGCCAGCGCAGGCGCTGTTCTTCCGAGCCGTAGGCGTAGATCGGGTACATGCACAGCGAGCTCTGCACCGAGACGAAACTGCGGATGCCCGAATCGCCGCGCTCCAGTTCCTGGCAGATCAGGCCATAGCTGACACCGTTGAGCCCACCGCCCCCGTACTGTTCCGGCAGCGAACTGCCGAGCAGGCCCATGTCGGCGATCTCGCCGATCAGCTCGCTCGGGAAGCGGCCCTGGTCGAAACAGTCGCCGATGATCGGAATGACCCGCTCGTCGGTGAAACGGGCAACGGAATCCTGCACCGCGCGCTCTTCCTCGCTCAGCAGCGAACGCACATCGAACAGGTCGTAGGGGTTCAGTGTCTTCAGGCTCATTACTGTCTCTGGGAAGGCGCCTCGGCGCCCGGGAAGGTAGGGCATAAGGTAGTGCAAACCGGCCGAAAGAATTGCTGCGCCCGCACGTCCGCCGCCGCCACGCGGGGCGGTTGCCGCCGGCCCGCCCCCCAACCTTCGGGACAGACACGGCAACGGGTGGACGCGGTATGGTGTCGCCCTCCTCAGCCGTGAACCGCACCGATGCCCGCCACTCCTCCGGCCCCGGCCACCGCGCCGTCGCAGTCCCTGGAACGCGCGCTCAAGCCGCGCCAGCTGATCATGATGGGGCTGGGCAGCGCGATCGGCGCCGGCCTGTTCCTCGGCTCGGGCGTCGGCATCCAGGCCGCCGGTCCGGCGGTGCTGATCTCCTATCTGGTGGCCGGCACGCTGGTCATCATCATGATGCACGCCATGGGCGAGATGGCCGCCGCGCGCCCGACCAGCGGTGCGTTCTCGGTCTATGCCGCCGATGCACTGGGCGCCACCGCCGGGGCCACCGTGGGCTGGCTGTGGTGGGCGCAGCTGGTGGTGGTGATCGCGGCCGAATCGGTGGGCGCGGCCGGCCTGCTGGCCACGGTCTGGCCACAGCTGTCGGTGCCACTGACCTCGCTGGCGTTCATGCTGGTGTTCACCGCGATCAACCTGCTGGGAGTGCGGAACTACGGCGAGTTCGAGTTCTGGTTCGCGATCCTCAAGGTCGGCGCGATCATCGCCTTCATCCTGGTCGGCATCGCGCTGCTGCTGGGTCTGCTGCCGGGCGTGACCTCGCCGGGGCTGGCCAACTTCACCGCCCATGAGGGGTTCATGCCCAAGGGCCTGGCCGGTATCGGTGCGGCGCTGCTGGTGGTGATCTTCGCCTTCGGCGGCACCGAGATCGTGGCCGTGGCCGCGGCCGAAACCCAGGACCCCGAGCGCAGCCTGGCGCGCGCCATCCGCACCGTGGCCTGGCGCATCCTGGTGTTCTACATCGGTTCGATCGGCGTGATCATCGCCGTGGTCCCGTGGAACAGCGCCTCGCTGAAGTCACCGTTCGCCGCCGTGCTGCAGGTGGCCAATATTCCCGGCGCCGCTACCGCCATCACCCTGATCGCGGTGATCGCCCTGCTGTCGGCACTCAACGCCAACCTCTACGGCGCTTCGCGGATGATCTACTCGCTGGCCGAGCGCGGCGAAGCCCCGCGCTGGCTGGCGCGCACCAACGCCCGCCAGGTGCCGGTGATCGCGGTGCTGGCCAGTGTGCTGTTCGGCTTCGCCGCCACCGTGCTGGAACTGCTGTTCCCCGACCAGGTGCTGCCGGTGCTGCTCAACGTGGTCGGTTCCACCTGCCTGCTGGTATGGACCATCACCCTGGTCTCGCAGCTGATCCTGCGCCGCCGCGCCGAGCGGCGGGGCACGCCGCTGCCGTTCCGGATGGCCGGTTTCCCGTATCTGACGGTGCTGGCGCTGGCGATCCTGACGCTGATCTTCGCCCTGCTGATGGTCTCGCCGCAGACCCGCATGCAGTTCCTGTCGATGGCCGCGCTGACCGCCTTCATCGCCCTGTGCAGCGCGCTGGCGCGGCGCGCCCGCGGCGGCTGAACATGCCGGATCGGGCTGTTCACCGGCCCGCCGCGAGAGCGGGCTTGTTTTAACGCGAAACTAACGGCAGGCTGCGCCCATCCGAGGCCAGCCATGCCGATTGAAGACCCAAGCGTCGACCCCCACATCGCCCCCAACGCCACCTTCGCGCAGCCGTTGTGCGGGAAGTCGGCCGGCGGCTGGCTGGCGTCCGGGCGCGGCAAAAATCACCTCCGATGCACCCGATCCGGGCTATCAACGCGGGTATCGCAATGCACAGGTTGGGCCCGACGTGACCGCACCGGCCCGCAACGCATCGCCCTGGCCTTCGCCGGGCGGGCCGCATTGACCTGACTTCCCCGCTCCGCACCGTCCCTTTACCCCTCCCCTGCAGCCTTATCGCAACGCCATGATCGACCTAGACGACCTTATCGAGCGCGCCATCGACCCTTCCGCCGTGAAGCTGGAAGGCACCCTGACCAATCCGCCCTCCTTCGGCGTGTATGCCATCACGAACGACGAGGACGGCAGCACCCATTACCGCTTCGGCAACCACCCGGTGCGTCTGCACGAGCTGGAAGACAAGTTCGGCGCGGCCGAGCTGGAATACCTGTTCCTCAACCGCGAGGACGCTGCGGCGATGACCGCCGCGCTCAACCGTCCGGAGCAGTAAGCCGCGCCTCGCGGCTCACTTCAGCCCCAGCCGTTTGGCCAGCCGGTTGAGGTTGGCGCGGTCCAGCCCCAGCGCGCGGGCGGCCTCGGTCCAGCTGCCGGCGTGCCGCTCCAGACTGGCGGCGATCTGCCGCCGCTGGAAATCCTCCACCGCCTTGCGCAGATCATCGGCCACCGGTGTGCGGATCGTCTCCGGCGCGGAAGGGGCGTCCGGATTCGCCGCCAGCGGCAGCTCCAGCGCCGGCGCGCCCACGGTGAGGATGCGCGGCCGGGCCTCGCCACTGGCGGCCAGTGCGCGCAGCACCGCACGGCCGATCAGGTGTTCCAGTTCGCGTACATTGCCCGGCCAGTCGTAGCCCAGCAGCGCCGCCTGTGCCTCGGCCGACAGCCGCAGGCTGCGCAGGCCCATGCGCGTGCGCGCCTCCTCCAGGAAATAGCCGGCCAGCAGCAGCACGTCGCGCTCGCGCTCGCGCAGCGGCGGCACCCGAAGCGGGTAGGCGCCGAGCCGGTGGTACAGATCGGCGCGGAAACGCCCTTCGCGCACCGCAGCAGCCAGATCCAGATTGGTCGCGGCGATCACCCGCACATCCACCTGGTGTTCGCGGTCCGAGCCCACCCGCTGCAGCTGCCCGCTCTGCAGCACGCGCAGCAGTTTGGCCTGACTGGCCAGCGGCAGTTCGCCGACCTCGTCCAGGAACAGGGTGCCGCCATCGGCCAGTTCGAATTTGCCGCGGCGCTCGCCGACGGCGCCGGTGAAGGCGCCGCGCACATGCCCGAACAGCTCGCTTTCCACCAGCGCATCGGGCAGCGCGGCGCAGTTGATCACCACCATCGGCTTGTCCGCGCGCGTCGAGCGGCGGTGGATGCCGCGCGCGACCAGCTCCTTGCCGACCCCGGTCTCGCCGCTGATCAGCACGCCCAGGTCGGTCGGCGCGACCAGCTCCATCTCCTTGCGCAAGGCCTTGTAGGCGCTGCTCTGCCCCACCACCTCCGGCGGCGGACGCTGGCCGGCGGCCTGCCGCCAGGTCTCGGCCAACCGCTGCTCCTCGCCCAGCTGCGCCGACAGCGCGCCGATCCGCTCCACCGCCTTGACCGTGGCCGCGGCCAGGCTGACGAACGCCTCCAGCCGGCCGCATTCGGTCGGCCCGAACTGCCCGGGGCGCAGCGCATCCATCGTCAGCACGCCCCACGGCCGGTCGTCGATGTACAGCGTGCAGCCCATGCAGTCGTGCACCTCGAGGTGGCCATGGACCGAATCCACCAGCCCGTCGTAGGGATCGGGCAGGCCGCAGTCGGCGGCAAAGCGCACCGTGCCGGCGCCCTGCAGGATCGCCGCCAGCCGCGGGTGCTGGTCCAGCCGGAAGCGCCGCCCCAGCGTGTCCGCGCTCAGGCCTTCCACCGCCAGCGGCACCAGCTGCTCGCCGTCCAGCCGCAGCAGCGCCACCGCGTCGGCCGGCAGCAGTTGCCGCAGCACCTGCAGCAGGCGCCGGTAGCGCTCGGCCTCGGGCAGGTCGCGCGACAGGTCATCGACCAGCGGGATGATCGCGGCCATGAACGGACTGCGGGTCATTTCGACACCTGCGAGTCCGATTGACTCGGAGAACTGCGGGTCATTTCAACCCGCCGAAATCGCAACCCGTTGATTTTCATGGATTCAAAAGCTGGCACGGAACGTGGAATACACAGGGTACTCCTGAAGCAACCCGAGAAACACGCAATGCTGAGCCCCACCCAACGCGACCTGATCAAAGCCACCATCCCGCTGCTGGAAACCGGTGGTGAAGCTCTCACCACCCATTTCTACGGGCTGATGCTGACCGAGAACGAGCAGGTGCAGCCGTTGTTCAACCAGGCCCACCAGGCCAGCGGCAACCAGGCCCGGGCCCTGGCCAACGCGGTGCTGATGTACGCCAAGCACATCGACCGGCTCGAGGCGCTGGGCCCGCTGGTCGGCCAGATCGTGCACAAGCACGTCGCCCTGCAGGTGCTGCCCGAGCACTACCCGATCGTCGGCCATTATTTGCTGCGCGCGATCCGCGAGGTGCTGGGGGCGGAGGTGGCCACCGACGAGATCCTCGAAGCCTGGGGCGCGGCCTACCAGATGCTGGCCGACATCCTGATCGGTGCCGAGGAATCGGTGTACGCGGCCAATGAAAGCGCGCCCGGCGGCTGGCGTGGCGCCCGCACCTTCCGCGTCGCCGACAAGGTGCGCGAGAGCGCGGAAATCGTCTCCTTCCATCTGGTGCCAGCCGACGGCGGCGCGGTGGTGGACTTCCAGCCGGGCCAGTACATCGGCATGACGCTGGTGCTGGACGGCAAGGAGGTGCGCCGCAACTATTCGCTCTCGCGCGCGGCCGATGGCGTGGGCTACCGCATCAGCGTCAAGCAGCAGCACCAGGGGCTGGTCTCCAACCACCTGCACAACCATGTGCACGTCGGCGACACCCTGGAGCTGTTCGCCCCGGCCGGCGATTTCACCCTGCAGGTCAGCGACAAGCCGCTGGCACTGATCAGCGCCGGCGTCGGCATCACCCCGACCCTGCCGATGCTGGAACAGGCGCTGGCCAGCGGCCGCGAGGTGCATTTCATCCATTGCGCGCGCAACGGCCAGGTGCATGCGTTCCGCGAGCTGATCGCCGAAAAGCAGCAGCAGCATCCGCAGCTGCGCAGCTACACCTGCTACAGCGAAGCGCTGCCGGGCGACCAGGCCGACGCTGAAGGTTTCCTCTCGCGCGAACTGCTGGAGCAGTGGCTGCCGGCCGAACGCGACCTGGATGCCTACTTCCTCGGCCCCAAGCCGTTCATGGCGCAGGTCAAGCAACTGCTGCGCGCTGCCGGCGTGCCCGAAGCCCAGAGCCACTACGAGTTCTTCGGCCCGGCCGCGGCGCTGGACGCCTGAGCCGCGCAGGCACACCGTGTTGAGGGGCGGCAGGCCGGCGGGGCAATCCGCCGGCCTGTTTGTTTGCCCCTGCCGCAAGCCCCCACGGCAGGGCCAGGCGGCGGCAGCGCGCATTGCCGGGAAGATCGGCATGAACATCTGTGCCGTGAAGCGGACGGCGATGCCGCGCTTTCGGCCCGGCGGGCGGGGACATCGGCCGGTCCTGTCCGGCCGCGCTGGAACCGCGGGAGCGGCGGCCAGGCTCCATCACCGCGGATGCGGGATCAGCGCAGGTGGGCCTGCAACCAGCGCTCGACGATGACAAGCGTTCCCAGCTTGGCCGGAACCGCCAGCGACATCGCCCGCGCAAAGGCATCCGCCTGTCGAATGAAGGCCTGTCGGGCCACCCGCTGCGCCTGCTGCACGGCCGACTGCTGCCGGCGCAGCTGCACGATCTGCAGCGACGGCCGGCCCGGCGGGGCGAACTTCTGGTAGCGGCGCAGCTCATCGGCGACCAAGGCGACATCGGCCTCGCGCTGCGCCAGCGCCTGCCCGGCCAGCAGCAGCTGCTCCAGCGCCTGCCCGTGCGCGTTCAAGGCACCGTCCGCATCGAACAGCGCCAGCGGCGCCAGCACCGGATCGCGCTGCTGCAGACGCTGCAGCGGCAGGGTCCAGGGAAAGGTGGCGATGAAATCGGACATGCGGGCGACAGGCAAGGAAGGGCGAGGCACTGTACGGACTGGCGCCGGCCGGCACCAGTCACACCGGCCGCACGCTCAGCCGATCACGCGCTTGAATGGCGGCAGCGCATCGATGATGCGTTTGCCGTAGCGACGGGTCAGCAGCCGCGAATCGAGGATGATCACCCGGCCCGTGTCGGTGGAGGTGCGGATCAGGCGCCCGGCGAACTGGGTCAGCGTGCGCAGCGCATGCGGGATCGCGATCAGGTTGAACGAGTTCAAGCCGCGGCTTTCGAACCACTCGCTCAGGGTCGAGGTCTGCGGATCGGTCGGCACCGCGAACGGCACCTGGGTGATCACCACCGTGGTGCAGGCCTCGCCCGGCAGGTCCAGGCCCTCACCAAACGAGTTCAGGCCGAACAGCACCGAGCCCTCGCCCGCCGCGGTGCGCCTGAGGTGCTCGTCGATCATCTTCTGCTTGGCGCCGTCGCCCTGCACCAGCACCTTCTTGCGCAGCGTCGCCGGCATCAGCTCGGCCACTTTTTCCATCTTCCAGCGCGAGGTGAACAGCACCATGCTGCCCTTGTCCCAGTCCAGTTCGCTGGCCAGGTACTTGGCCACTTCCTTCGGATGGCGCTCGCGGTCGTCCGGCGTCACCGGGAACGGCGGCACGATCAGCTCGGCCTGGTGGGGAAGGTCGAACGGTGAGGCCAGCGAGACCATCTCCGCGTCTGCGGGAATGCCGTTGTCGATGGCCAGCGACTGGAAATCGCCGCCGCCGGTCAGCGTGGCCGAGGTCATCACCACCGAGTCGACCTCATCCCACAGCAGCTTGCGCAGCACCATCGCCGCCGATACCGGCGAGCAGTGCAGGATGGTGTCGCCATCGCGCGACAGGGTGATCCAGCGCGCGATCGGCGGCTGGCCCTCCTTGTCCTCGCGGCGCCAGCCGGCCCACAGGTTGTACTGCTGCTCGACCATTTCCTGGGCCATGCCCAGATTGCGCTGCAGGCGCTCGACCGCCGGATCATCCTGCTTGCCCTTGGCCACCGCCGAAGCCGCCGCCGTGGCCCAGTTGAGCAGGGTGCGGGTTTCATCGGCCAGCACTTCGATCGGCTGGCGCCAGGATTCAGGCAGGCGGCCATTGGCGGCGCGCCACATTGGTTCGCGCTCGTCGGGCTGCGGAATCCATACCTGGGCGATCTCGTCGCGGAAGGCCTTGAGCAGCTTGCTCACCCGCGCCGCCACCTCGATGGCCTCGTTCGGCAGCAGGTTGCCGAGCTTGTCCTTGTCCACCGCGCGGTAGGCGCCGGCGATCAGGATCTGCAGGCGGCCGGTGCGCTTGGCCATGTCATCCAGCGGCAGGGTGGCCGCGCCCTGGTCGATGGCGACGTTGCCGATGTGGTGGCCTTCGTCCAGCACCAGCAGCATCTCGGCGGGCGGGGCGATCAGCGGCTGGCCGCTGTCGCTGTCGCCCAGTGACAGCGCCGACAGCAGCAGCGCATGGTTGGTGACGATGATCTGCGCATCACGTACTTCAGTACGCGCGCGCAGCACCGGGCATTGCGCCGAATACGCGCAACGGCGCCCGGCACAGGCCGAGGCCGGCGTGGTGATGCGCATGCGCAAGGTGGGGGTGACCGGCTCCGGTGCGTTGTCCAGATCGCCATTCCACTTGCCCTCGATGAAGGCCTTGGTCAGCTTCTCGGCCACATCCATTTCGATCGGCGCCAGCGGCCGGTCGTAGAGCGGGGCCTCGTCGCCGAACATGCCTTCCTGGCTGCCCTCGCCCTGTGCTTCGGCGGCATTGCGCGTGCACAGATAACGGGTGCGCCCCTTGGCCAGCGCCACGGTGGCCTGCAGCCCGGTGTTCTTCAGGAAATTGGGGATGTCGCGCTCGACCAGCTGCGACTGCAGCGCCACGGTGCCGGTGCTGATCACCAGCTTCTTCTTGCTGGCCAGCGCGATCGGCACGCCGGCGGTCAGATAGCCCAGACTCTTGCCCACGCCGGTCGGCGCTTCCACCACACCCACGCCGCCGGTGCCCAGCGCACGCGACACCACGCCGATCATCTGGCTCTGCGAACGGCGCGTGCTGAACCCGGGCGTGTTGGCCTGCAGCTTGGCGTAGGCGTCGCGGATGCCGGCCTTCAATTCCTCGGTCAAGGTCCGCGGAGCTTCCACTTTTTCGGTCACGCCACTGTGCTGCCTGCTGCGATCAAGGCCGGCATTTTCCCACACCGGCCCGCATTCACCGAATGCCCGTGCAGATCACACCGTGCCGCGCGCCGCTTGTCGGCGCAGCGCCTGTACCAGCGCCCACGCCAGCAGGATGAAACCGGTGGCCTCCAGCAGCGACAGCGCGAAATGGGCCGCGCCCAGCACCGTGTTCAGGCCACTGAGCCCGGCGAAGTTGCCACCGGCGATCAGCAGCAGCGGCAGCACGCTCAACACGCCGCCGACAAGGGTCGCCGCCAGCAGCAGCACCAGTGCCGACAGCGCCACCGTGCGCACCCGCCCGCGCGGGGTATCCAGCAGCATCACCAGGGCCACCCCCAGCGCGATCAGGACCGGCAGGCGGTAGCCGATGGAGACCAGCAGGGTGGTCAACAGCTGCGTGCTTTCCATGGCGCGCTCAGTCGGCGGTGACCAGGAACGCATCGCGGCTGCGCAGCTGCGCATACACCGCATCGGTTTCCGGACGCATGCCATGCCATTGCTGGAAGCTCTCGGCGGCCTGTTCGACCAGCATGCCCAGCCCGTCAAAACTGTTGCGGCAGCCCGAGGCGCGGGCCCAGGCCAGGAACGGAATGGCCGCCTCGCCGTAGTTCAGATCCACCGCCGTGGTCATGCTGTTGACCAGCGACAGCGGCAGGTTGAAGCCCTCACCGCCACCGCGCGCGGCCGAGGTGGCGTTGATGATCAGTTCGAAATCGCCCTGTTCGCGCAGCGCTTCCCAATAGGCGGAAATCGCGCGGCCCGGCTCGCTCATCGCATCGACCAGCGCATCGGCGCGCTCGGCCGAGCGGTTGACCACGATCAGTTCGAGGATGCCGGCATCCAGCAGCGCCGGTGCCACGCCGCGTGCGGCGCCGCCGGCGCCGAGCAGCAGCACGCGGCGGCCGCGCAGGTCCAGCCCATGCCGCCCGGTCAGGTCGCGCACCAGACCGATGCCGTCGGTGTTGTCCCCGTGCCAGCGGTCACCCTTGCGCAGCAGCGTGTTGACCGCGCCGGCACGCTGCGCACGCGAGGTGGTGGTGGTGCACAGCGCGAACGCCGCTTCCTTGAGCGGCAGGGTCACATTGGCCCCGACGCCGCCCTCGGCGGCAAAGGCTTCCAGTGCGGCGGCGAAGGCGTCGGGCGAAGCCTCGATCGCACGGTAGTCCACGGCGATACCGTGCGCCTTGCCGAAAGCCGACTGGATGAAGGGCGACTGCGAGTGTGCGATGGGCTGGCCAAATACGGCGTAGCGGGGTGCGCTCATGGTGATCCTCTGCATGACCTAGACTGGACGCGATTCTCGCCTGCGGAACCTTCATGCGGACCCGACCACTGCTGCTCGCGCTGACTGCGAGTCTACTCTGTACCCCGGTGGCCTCGGCGCTTTCCGAGTTCGGCATCGAAGGCATGGGCGTGGTCTCCACCCGCGCCGATGAGCTGCGTGCCAGCCTGTCGGCCGACGGCCAGCGCATCGTCTGGGCCAGCAACCGCGACGGCGGTGCCGGCGGCTGGGATCTGTGGCAGGCAAGCCTGCAGGGCACGCGCTGGATGGACCCGCAGCCGCTGCCGCTCAACAGCGGGGCCGACGAGGTCGATCCGTTCCTGAGCGCCGACGGCCGCTGGCTGTACTTCGCCTCCAACCGCACCGGCGGCCGCGGCGGATTCGACCTGTACCGGGCCGCGGTCCGGCCTGACGGCAGCTTCGGTGCCCCGCAGGCGCTGGGCAAAACACTGAACAGCCGCCACGACGAGCGCTCGCCGGCGCTGGCCGACGATGGCCGCCTGCTGTTCACCAGCAACCGCCCCGGCGCAGCCGGCGGCTGGGACCTGTGGCAGGCGGACAGCGCGGGCGCGGATTTCAGCGCGCCGACGCCCCTGGCCGGCATCAACAGTGCGGCCGATGAAATCGATGGCAGCTGGCTCAGTGGCGGCCGCGCGGTGCTGTTCGCCCGCACCGCGGCCGAAGGCGGCACCCGGGTCTGGCTGGCGCAATGCCGACAGGGCCGCTGGGCGCCACCGGCGGCGCTGGCGCTGTCGTTCAACATCCCCGAGGGCACCACCCGCGGCGCGCTGGCCGATGCCAGCAAACCGGCCGAGCTGGTGCTCAGCGGCAGCGCGCGGGCGCCGCGGGCCGGCGGTCTGGACCTATACCGGATGAAGGCCCCGGCGGTGGACGGCAGCGACGACTGCCACTGAGCCCATGCCGGCGGCGGCTCAACGGCCGGCGAGGATCTCGGCGCGACGCTTCTCGTACTCTTCCTCGCTGATCTGGCCCTTCTGCTTCTGCAGGCTCAACGCGCGCAGCCCGGCATCCACCTCCGGCGGCGGCGGGGCTTCGCGCTGCAGCCGTTCGGCCGCCGAATGCAGTTCGGCCGGACGCCGGCGCGCACGCACGATCGCCGCGATCACCAGCCCGATCACCGCCGCGAATACCGACACGCCGATCATCCATACCACCCACTGGTAGGCCTGTACCGCCGGAGCATCCATCTCAAGCCTCCTTCAGCCAGCGCGCGATCTGCGGCGCGTAGTAGGTCAGCACGCCGTCGGCGCCGGCGCGTTTGAAGCCGATCATCGTCTCCAGCACGCACTTGCGCTCGTCCAGCCAGCCATTGGCCGCGGCCGCCTTGAGCATCGCGTACTCGCCACTGACGTGGTAGGCGAAGGTCGGCACGCCGAATTCGGTCTTCACCCGGCGCACGATGTCCAGGTACGGCATGCCCGGCTTGACCATCACCATGTCCGCGCCTTCCTCCAGGTCCAGCGCGATCTCGCGCATGGCCTCGTCGCTGTTGGCCGGGTCCATCTGGTAGGTCTTCTTGTCGGCCTTGCCGAGGTTGCCGGAGCTGCCCACCGCATCGCGGAACGGACCGTAGAAGGCCGAGGCGTACTTGGCCGAATAGGCCATGATGCGCGCGTTGATATGACCGGCGGCGTCCAGCGCGGTACGGATCGCACCGATGCGGCCGTCCATCATGTCCGAGGGCGAGATGATGTCCACACCGGCTTCAGCGTGCGACAGCGACTGCTTGACCAGCGCCTGGACGGTGATGTCGTTGAGCACGTAGCCGCGCTCGTCGATGATGCCGTCCTGGCCGTGCGTGGTGTACGGGTCCAGCGCCACGTCGGTCATCACCCCCAGCTCGGGGAAACGCGACTTCAGTGCACGCACCGCGCGCTGTGCCAGACCCTCCGGATGCCAGGCTTCGGCCGCGTCCAGCGTCTTGCGCGAGGCGTCGATCACCGGGAACAGGTCGATCACCGGTACGCCCAGTTCCAGCGCCTGCTCGGCCTCGCGCAGCAGCTCGTCGATGGACATGCGGTCCACGCCCGGCATCGAGCCGACCGGCGCGCGGCCGTCCAGCTCATGCACGAACACCGGCCAGATCAGGTCGTCGGTGGTCAGCGTGTGCTCGCGCATCAGCCGGCGCGAGAACTCGTCATGGCGCATGCGGCGCGGGCGGTAATGGGGATGGCCCATGGAACTACTCCTTGATTCAAAAACGGTGATCAGCGCAGGACATGGCCCTGCGGCTGCAATGGTTCAGGCAATGGCCGCCGGCCCAGCGCGTCCAGCACATCGATCTCGATGGTACGCACCATCGCATCGAGCGGCAGGTCATTGGGCTCCAGCCCGAACGGCTCCTCCAGCTCCTCGCCGAGCTGGTCCAGGCCGAAGAAGGCATAGGCCAGCAGCATCGACACCAGCGGCGTGGCCCAGCCCAGCGCGCCGGCCAGGCCGAACGGCAGCAGCACGCAGAACAGCCACGCGCAGCGGTGCAGCAGCAAGGTGTAGGCAAACGGCAAGGGCGTGCCGGCGATGCGCTCGCATCCGGCCTGTACCGAGGACATGGCCTGCAGACGCGCTTCGAACTGGCCGTAAAGGTAAGGGTCGAGCCGGCCTGCGTGCAGCGGTACCGCCAGCTCGCCGGCCAACTGGGCGAGCACCGCGTCGGGAATGTTGCGTCGCTGCAACACCGCCCTCTGATCGTCGGCCAGCCACGGCGCCGCCGCGGCCGCCTGATCGGCAGCGCGCAGGCGCGCGGCCAGTGCGTGGGCGAAGGCGATCAGCAGATGGGAGGCACGCGTGCGCAGCGCCGGCTCACCGGGCAGCAGCGCCGCAGCCGCGCGGGCAACACTGCGTGCCTCGATCAGCAGCTGGCCCCACAGCTTGCGCCCTTCCCACCATCGGTCATGGCAGGCGCTGTTGCGAAAGCTCAGGAAGATCGACAGCACCAGACCCAGCAGGGTGAAGGGCACCACCGTCACCCCGTCGCGACCAAACGGGTGCCAGTAGCGTTCGAACGCCGCCACGGCCACCGCCAGCACACCGATCGCCAGCACCTTGGGCGCGATGGCCGGCACGATGGAACCGCGCAGGATGTACAGCAGCTGCCAGCCAGTGGGACGGGGGCGGATGATCATCGGGAAGCAATCACGCCGGGCAAAGGCCCGGTCAACGCGGGCATTTTACGCCCGCTGCCCGCCCCCGGCCGGGCCACCCTCTTCCCGGTTCAGATGAACCCACCCCCGATGCTCAGGCGGATCACCCCGACCACGATCACGATGCCATTGAGCAGCAGGCCGGTTTTGGCCCGGCCCCGCTTGCTGGCATGGGTGAACAGCAGCCCGATCGCGGCGATGACCGCGCCCACCGCAGCGAACGGAATCAGAAACCAGTTGCCCCACCCCAGCAGCGGGATGAACGCCAGTACCATCCACAGCAACGCCACGATGCCCCAGACCAGGCTGATCAGCCCCATGTTGTTTCCTCCGCTTGTTGCAGCCTGCACCATAGCCGGTAAACCGGCTCGAAAACGCCCCTGTGCGGAAAGTCGCGGGTCCTGTGGAATTCGCGGCTGATTCAGCAACTGCCGGGGATCATCCGCAAACAACGATCATCGGGGAGTGAAACCATGAAATTCCCGCTTGTCATCGCTTTGGGCGTGGTCTTGGCCACCGGCGGTTGCGCCAGCACCTCCAAGGTCATGCTCGGCCAGGCCCGCGCCCCGGTGGACCCGGCCAGCGTGCAGATCTATTCCACGCCGCCGCCGGGCTCGGTGGAAATCGCCCAGCTGGAAGCCTCCAGCGCGGTCGGCTTCGGCACCCAGGGCCAGACCGATGCCGCCGTCGCCCGACTCAAGCGCGAAGCGGCCGCGCTCGGCGCCAACGGGGTGATCCTGATGGGCGTGGGCGGCGGACGTTCGCCGGTCGGCATGTCGGTCGGGGCCGGCAGCTTTGGCCGGCACAGCGGCGGGGGCCTGAGCGTGGGTATTCCGACCGAGCAGAAACGCGCGGCCGGGGTGGCGATCTGGGTACCCCCGGGCGCCGGCAAGTAACGGCTGCGGCAGGACAGCGAAGGGCGCCATGCGGCGCCCTGCTTTTTTACCGCTTGCGCTGCGCCGGAATGAACACCTCGTTGACCGCCGCGGCCAGCTGGTCCGGCGGCAACAGGCCCTGGTCGAGCAGGAAATTGTTGAATGCCAGACGGTCGAACCTGTCGCCCAGGGCCAGCTCGGTCTGCATGCGCAGTTCCATGATCCGGGTGTAGCCATAGAAATAGCTGCAGGCCTGGCCCGGCGCACGCACGGTGTAGCGGTCCAGCTCCTGGGTGGCCATCGCCTCGGACAGCCCAACGCCTTCCACCAGCAGCTTGCGCGCCCGCTCGCGGTCGGTCTGGCCCAGATTGAGTGCGGGATCGAGCATCGCCCGGGCCGCACGCAGTAGGCGGAACTGCAACGCGATCATCTGCCCTTCCAGCGGCTCGAACGGCACCATCTCCGCCTCGGCATACAGCGCCCAGCCCTCGACGTTGACCGAATTGAAGGCGAACATCGTGCGCGCCAGCGAGATACCGCGCTCGACCATGGCCGCGAACTGCAGGTCGTGGCCGGGGCGGCCTTCGTGCGCGCTCAGCGTCCATGCCGCCGCGCCAAAGTTGAAGTCATCGTACCGGGCCTTGTCCCCCGAGGCGGGGTTGCCCAGCGGCAGCACGAACGTGCCCTGCTGGCCGGTGTTGCCCACCAGCGGCGGCGGCAGGTAGTGCGGGGCCGGCGAGGCGGCGCTTTCGGCGGCGCTGCCCAGCCGCATCTGCAATGGCCGCTGCGGCACCTCGACAATGCCCTGCGCGCGGATGACCGGATCGATCGCATCGATCACGCCGCGGTAGTGCGACTCGAGCTGGTCGTTGCCGATGGTGTCCTGCTTCAGCGCGCGGATCGCCGCCACGTAGTCGGTGTTGTCGGCAAGCTTCAAACCCTTGGCCTGCACCACCAGCGGTGCCAGCTGGCGCATCATCGCGCGGGTTTCCATGTACTCGAGCTGGGCACGCTGCATCAGCAGCGCCGGGGCGATATCCACCCCCACCCGCTTGAGCTGGAACGCGTACAGCTCGGCCGGCAGACGGGTATCGGTGCGGGCCCGGGGCAGCACGTCCTGCTGCGTCCAGGCGATGTAGTCCTTCATCTGCGTGGCCAGCTCGGCCAGCGCGGCATCGGCGCCGTCGATCTGGTACTTGGCGAACAGCTGGCCGATGCCGGCGATGTAGGTGTCGACATTGGCCAGCGCCTGCTCGACTTCGATCCGGGTCGGCTGCAGCAGATTGGGCGTGCCGCTCTTTTCGGCGTAGCGCTGGCGCGCCAGGGTGGCCAGCGGCTGCGTGCCCGGGGTCCTGCCGAGGTAGGCGTTGAGCCGGTCCAGTGCCTTGGCCCGGCGCGCTTCGGGCACCTGGTCGGAGAGCAGGTTGTTGAGGCCGCCGAACACGGTCTGCGGCACATCCACCCACGGCATCAGATGCTGCTCGTCGAGCGCGCTGCCTTCGATGTTGCGTCCGGCCGCGTCGATCATGATCTGCAGGTCCTGGCGCAGATTGGGATCGCGCTCGACCTGCAGCTTCTCGCGCAGCTGGTCGCGCGCCTGGTTCATGGCGGCGCGGTAGCGCGCGGCGTTGTCCGGCCCCAGATCGACCACCTTGTCGTCATAACCGGGCACGCCGAAGAAGCTGGTCATCTCCGGCTGGAACGGCGCCTGCGCGGCAAGCAGGATCTGCGCCAGCTCGTTGCTGCGCGCAACCCAGGCCGGGGCGGCGGGCGTGGTCGTGGTCGTTACGGGTGCGGCGGCGCTTGCGGTGAGCGGCAGCGGGGCGGCAAGGGCGAGCGCGACGGCGAGGACGAGAGGCTTCATGGACAGCTCCGTAAGGAATTGGCTGACCGTACGCAGTCGCTACCGGGGCGGCAAGGGTAGGAAGTGGGGGCTGTTCGCGGGAGTGGCAGCAACGGGGGCAACGCTCATCCCTTACCGGACCTCCCCCTGGCCTGCGGCCAACGGGCGAGACCCGCGGCTGGGCGGCGGCCTGACACACCGCCGCGAACAGCTCCCTCCCTTTGCCGGGGACAAGGGAAGGGGCGGGAAGGGTGCATTTGGCGTTGGCTTGCAGCCCTTCCCCACAAACCACCCCAGCAACGCCGCTCAGGGCTTCAGGCAGCGCCCAAGGAAGTTCTCGGCGACGCGGTAGCGGTGCAGTGCATCCATGCCCGACAGGCCGTGCTTGGCACCCGGATAGGTCATCAGCTCGAACGGCTGGCCACGTTTCTGCAATGCGCTCATCAGGCTGGTCGAGTTGGAGAACAGCACGTTGTCATCGGCCATGCCGTGGATCAGCAGCAGCGGCGAGGTCAGCCCGTCGATATGGGTGAGCACGCGCGCCTCGCGGTAACCCTCGACATTGGCCGCCGGCAGGTTCATGTAGCGCTCGGTGTAATGGGTGTCGTACAGGCCCCAGTCGGTGACCGGTGCACCGGCCACGCCGCAGGCGTACTGGTCCGAGGCCTTGGCCAGCAGCATCAAGGTCATGTAGCCGCCGTTGGACCAGCCCTGCACGCCGATGCGCGCACCGTCCACCCATGGCTGCGCCTTCAGCCACTGCACGCCCTTGAGCTGGTCGGCCACTTCCACCGTGCCCTGCACGCCGTACAGCGCGCCGCCGAAGTCACGGCCGCGGCGCGGCGTGCCGCGGTTGTCCAGCGAGAACACCACATAGCCGCGCTGGGCCAGGTACTGGTTGAACAGGTGGTCGCCACGGCCCGGCCAGCTGTCGGTCACCGTCTGCGAGGCCGGGCCGCCGTAGACGTACACGGCCACCGGGTATTTCTTCGCCGGGTCGAAGCCCTCGGGCTTGATCAGGCTGTAATGCAGCACGGTCTTGCCGTCGGCGGCCGTCAGCGTGCCGTACTCGACCGGGCGCTGCGCGTCACGGTACTTCGCGTACGGGTGCTTCGGGTCCGCCAGGTTGTTGTCCAGCAGCGTGGCGATCTTCTCGCCGCTCGCGCGGAACAGCTCGATCTGCGGCGGCGTGGTGTGGTTGGACCAGCTGTCCACATAGACGCTGGCGTTGTGGGCGAACGCGGCGCTGTGCATGCCGGGGCTGCGCGAGAGCTTCTTCGGGCTGCCGCCGGCCAGCGGCACGGCGTAGATCTCGCTGCGCAGCGGCGATTCCACACCGGCGCGGAAATACACGGTGCCGGCGTCCTCGTCCACGGCCAGCAGCTCGTCCACCGGCCAGTTGCCCGAGGTCAGCGCGGTCATCTGCTTGCCATCGGCGCTGGCCAGGTACAGGTGCTGGAAGCCGCTGCGCTCGGAGGACCACACAAAGCGGCCGTCCTTGAGGAAGCGCAGGCTGTTGTGCAGTGGCACCCAGGTGGTGCCGGTCTCGGTGGCCAGCGTGCGCTGCCGGCCATCGGCCAGATTGGCCTCGATCAACTCCAGCGTCTTCTGGTCACGGCTCTGGCGCTGGAAGGTGAGGTGCTGCGGATCGCGCCAGTTCACGCGGGTCAGGTACATATCGGTCTGCTTGCCCAGGTCCACCCAGTTCACCGCCGCATCGGCGCGCGGCGCGATCACGCCCAGGGTGACCCGCACGTTGGCATCGCCGGCGGCCGGGTAGCGCTGCTCGATCATCTCCACGCGGTCGGCATACATCTCATAGCGCTTCTGCACCGGCACCGGTGATTCGTCGATGCGGGCGAAGGCGATGGCCGAGTCATCCGGCGCCCACCAGTAACCGGTATGGCGGTCCATTTCCTCGTCGGCGACGAACTCGGCCACGCCGTTGCCGATAGTGGCGCTGCCGTCGCGGGTCAGCTGCAGCTGCTTGCCGCTGGCCAGATCGATCACCCACAGATTGCGCTCGCGCACGAAGCTGACGAATCCGCCCTTGGGCGAGAGCTTGGCGTCGGTGCTGAAGCCTTCGCCGTGGGTGAGCTGGCGCACCGCCTCGCGGCCCTGCTTGCCCAGGTCGTACAGGTAGAGCTCGCCGCCGAGCGGGAACAGCAACGTCCGGGCATCGGGCGACCACTGGTAATCGACGATGCCGCTCAGCGCGGCGATGCGCTGGCGCTCGCGGCGCGCCTTCTCCGCGTCGCTCAGGGTCTCGGTGCCGGGCAGCACGATCTTGGAGTCCACCAGCAGCCGGGTCTGGCCGCTGGCGATGTCGTATTCCCACAGGTCCAGCTGGTTGCGGTCGCTGTCCTTGCCGCGCAGGAAGGTCACCCGCGAGCCATCCGGCGCCACCTTGGGCTTCATCAGCGTCGGACCGGACAGCGGCGCGTTGCCGGTGATGGCTTCGAGGGTCAGCTTTTCGGCGTGGACGGCGGGAGTGGCGAAAATCATGGCAAGGGCAAGAAACAAGGGACGCATGGAATTCCTGTCGGCGACAGCACGGATCGGGCCATCCTAGCCGAGCCCCTGCGTCCTTGCCCCTGCCGTGAGTCAGTCGCGCCGGCCGAACAGCTGCTGGCGTTCTTCCTCGCTCAGCGGCTGCCCGGCCTGCGGGTTGACCGTCGGCCCCAGCGCATACGCCCGCTGCGTGGCCGGCCGGGCGGCAATGGCCTGGTGCCAGCGCTGCAGATAGGGAAAGGCGTCAAAATCCACCGGCAGCTTGTCGTAGGCGCCGATCCACGGGTAGCAGGCCATGTCGGCGATGCCGTACTCCTCACCGGCCAGGTAGGCCGACTGTGCCAGGCGCCTGTCCATCACCCGGTGCAGGCGCCGCACCTCGCTGTCGTAGCGCTCGATCGCATAGGGAATGCGCTCGGCGGCATACACGTTGAAATGGCCCATCTGCCCGCTCATCGGCCCCAGCCCGCCCATCTGCCAGAACAGCCACTCCAGGGTGGCGGCGCGCCCGCGCAGGTCGGTCGGCAGGAAACGGCCGGTCTTCTCGGCCAGGTACAGCAGGATCGCGCCGGATTCGAACACGCTCACCGGCGCGCCGCCATCGGCCGGGGCGTGGTCGACGATGGCCGGCATCTTGTTGTTCGGCGAAATGGCGAGGAATTCCGGCAAAAACTGGTCGCCCTTGCCGATATTGACCGGGACGATGCGGTACTCCAGCCCGGCCTCCTCCAGCAGCAGGGTGATCTTGTGGCCATTGGGGGTGGGCCAGTAATAGAGGTCGATCATGCGTACGGCTCCAGGAAAGGCAGCCCCCAGTGTAGGCAACGGCGTGCTTGGCAGCGTTACGGCCGTGCCGTTAATCTGCCTGCTTTCCGCAACGCAGCATTCCCTGACCGATGTCCGAATTCAAGCCGCTGAGCCCGCTTCCCTCCCTGATCTTCGCCTCGCGCTGGCTGCAGCTGCCGCTGTACCTGGGGCTGATCCTGGCCCAGGGCGTCTACGTGTTCCTGTTCGGCAAGGAGCTGTGGCACCTGATCCACTCGGCCACGGAAATGAGCGAGCAGCTGATCATGCTGGCGGTGCTGGGCCTGATCGATGTGGTGATGATCTCCAACCTGCTGGTGATGGTGATCGTCGGCGGCTACGAGACCTTCGTCTCGCGCCTGCGCCTGCAGGGCCATCCGGACCAGCCCGAGTGGCTGAGCCACGTCAACGCCTCGGTGCTGAAGGTCAAACTGGCGCTGTCGATCATCGGCATCTCCTCGATCCACCTGCTCAAGACCTTCATCGAGATCGGCAACCTGGGCGCCGAAGGCAGCAAGTACACCGAAGCCGGGGTGCTGTGGCAGACCATCATCCACTGCGTGTTCATCCTCTCGGCCATCGGCATCGCCTGGACCGACAAGCTGATGCACAACGGCTCGTCGAAAAGCGCCAGCCACTGAACTACACTCCCGACGCCCGCCACATTGTGACGGGCGTCTCTCTTTCACACCATCAGCATCCCCGCCTCGTGCAGGCAGGGGTGGCAATGCTAGATTCGCCCTTTGCTCCAGATCGCCGGCGTCGGGAAACGCCGTGCAGTCACCCGGTCCGGGCAATCACTTTCGCGTTCGTCGATTCAAGGGGAAGTCTGATGTCGTACGTCACGATCCATGGCAAAGCGCGCCTGCTCGCGCCCAGTTTGCTGGTGGCCGCTCTGGTGGCCTGCTCGGGCAAGGAAGAAACCACGCCTGCACCGGTCACACCGGCAGCCGCGCCCGCCGCTGCACCGGCACCGGCCGTCTCGGCCAAGGTGCAATCAATGGATACCGAGCAGCTGCGCGATTCGGCCAGTGCCGCGTTGCGCGAGAACCGCATGTACGCCCCGGCCGGCGACAACGCGATGGAGTACTACCTGGCCCTGCGCGACAAGCTGCCCGACGATGCCGCGGTCAAGAGCGCGTTGACCGATCTGCAGCCCTACACCCTGATCGCCGCCGAGCAGAGTCTGGCCCGCGAGGACTTCGCCGAAGCGCAGCGGCTGGTGGCCCTGATCGAGAAGGTCGACGCCGGCGCCCCGGCGCTGCCGCGCCTGAAGCAGGGCATCACCTCCGGCATGCAGGTGGCGGTCAAACGCACCCAGGAGGAGACCGACAAGGTCAAGCGTGAAGCCGAAACCCGCGCCAAGCAGCTGGTCGAACAGCAGCGCCTGGCCCAGCAGCAGGCCGCCGAGGCCAGCGCGGCCCAGCAGCTGGCGGCCAGACAGGAGGCCGCGCGGCAGGAAGCGGCGCGTGCCGAAAGTGCGCGCCAGGAAGCCGAGCGCCAGGCGGCCGCCCGCCGTGAGGCCGAACAGCGCACCGCCACGCCCGCTCCGACGGCGCCCAAACCCGCTGCGGCGGCATTGCGCGCGGTCAGCACGCCGGCACCCCGCTATCCGGCCGACGCGCTACGCTCGGGTACCTCTGGCGAAGTGCTGGTGGAAATCTCCGTCGGCACCGACGGCTCGGTCACCGACGCCCGCGTGCTGCGTTCCAACCCGCCACGCGTGTTCGACCGCGAAGCCCTCAACGCGGTGCGCCGCTGGAAGTTCGAGCCGATCGCCAGCCCGACCACCACCCGCCGCACGCTGGCCTTCACGCCGAACCAGTAAGTCCGCCGTCATGGCAACAAAAAGGCCCGGATCGCTCCGGGCCTTTTTGTTTGCCGTGCTCCCGGCTCAGCCGGAAATCGCCAGCCGCTCCTGCCGGTAGCGCCATACCGCCACCGCCCACAGCAGCACCGCCAGCAGCACCGAGGCCGCCAGATACACGCCCCACTGCGCTGCGGTCGGCATCTCGCCACGCGTCACCTTCACCAGCATCTGGTTCTGCGACAGGAATGGCACCGCGTACTGCCACAGCTGGGTGTCCTTGAGCGGATAGGCCATCAGCGCGTAACCGGGCAGCATCGGCAGCAGCATCAGCCACACCATGTGGCTCTGTGCCTCCTTCATGCTCTTGGCGCTGGCGGCCAGGCAGGTCAGCAGCGCCGTGCCGATCAGCACCAGCGGCAGCAGGATCACCAGCAGCTTGCCCATCGCCGCGAAGCTCACGTCCAGCGAGCGCGCGATCCCGGTGCCAAGGCTCGCACTGAGCTTGAAGGACAGCAGGATCAGCAGCATCGAGGCCAGCCCGATCACCACCGCGGCCAGCATCTTGCCGCTGACCAGTGCTCCGCGCGCGACCGGCGTGGCCAGCAACGGCTCCAGCGACTGCCGCTCGCGTTCACCGGCGGTGGTGTCCATCGCCAGATGCGAGCCACCGACGAAGGCGGTCAGCATCAGCATCAGCGGCAGGATGAAGGACAGGAAGATGCCGCGCTTGGCTTCGGCCGTGGCCAGGTCGCGGGTGCCGATATTCACCGGCGCGGCCACCATCGGGCTGATCCCGCGCGCCAGCAGCCGCAGCGAGGCCACCGATTGGCCGTATTCGCCCAGCGTGGCGCGCACCCGTGCCACCTGCACCTCGCTGGTGCGGCGGGTGGTATCGGCCACGATCTCGACCTTGGCCGGTTTGCCGGCCTGCCAGTCGGCGGCGAAGTCCGGATCGATCACCAGCGCCAGATCCTCACGCTGGGAGCGGATGCGCTGCTCGATGTCCGCCGGTGCCTCGGTGGCAGTGATGCCACGGCTGGCCAGGAACGCCACCAGGTTCGGTGCCCGCGCGATGCCCACCACCGGCACGGTCATGTCTTTCTCCAGCTGCGTCTCGGCACGCAGGCTGGCCAGTTTGCCCATGCCCAGGAACAGCAGCGGATAGAGCAGCGGGGCGGTCAGCAGGGTCAGCAGGAAGGTGCGGCGGTCGCGGGCGAAGTCGCGCAGCTCCTTGCGCATCACCGCGAACATGCTGCGGAAATATCCAGTCCGGTTCATGCGTGCAGACCCTCCTCGCTGCCGATCAGTTTGACGAACGCATCTTCCAGATTGGCCTCGCCGGCCTGCGCGCGCAGTTCCTCCGGCGTGCCCTGCGCCACCACCCGGCCCTGCGCCACGATCACGATGCGGTCACACAACGCGGCCACCTCCTGCATGATGTGGCTGGAAAAGATCACGCAGCGGCCTTCGGCGCGCAGCTCCTTGAGGAAGCCGCGCAGGCCGCGCGTGGTCATCACGTCCAGGCCGTTGGTCGGCTCGTCGAGGATGACGTTGCGCGGATCATGGATCAGCGCGCGGGCGATCGCGGTCTTGGTGCGCTGGCCCTGGCTGAAGCCTTCGGTGGCGCGATCCAGGAAATCCTCCATCTGCAGCGCCTGGGCCAGGCGCTCGGTGCGTGCGGCGATGGCCGCCGGGCTCATGCCGTGCAGCTGACCGAAGTAGTCGATGTTCTCGCGCGCGGTCAGCCGCTTGTAGACGCCGCGCGCATCGGGCAACACGCCCAGGCTGCGGCGTACCGCGTTGGGCTCGACAGCGGCATCGATGCCATCGACCAGCACGCGGCCGGTCTCCGGCGTCATCAGCGTGTAGAGCATGCGCAGCGTGGTGGTCTTGCCGGCGCCATTGGGGCCGAGCAGGCCGGTGATCTGGCCGTCATGGGCGGTGAAGCCCACTTCGTCCACGGCGATCACCGGGGCTTTGTCCTTGCCCTTGCCGGGAAAGGTCTTGCGAAGTCGTTCTGCAACGATCATGGAAGCAGATTCCTCAGGAATGCGGTGAGGTCACGGTTCCCAGCCATTGAAGCTGGTGAACGGCGGCACGTAGTCGAGTTTCTCCAGGCAGGCGCCATCGAGCGCCTTGGCATCGGCCTTTTCAACAAACTGGGCGAACAGCTTGGGCATGCAGCCGGCACCGATGACGTTGTGGCCTTGCCCGCGCAGCACGAAGAGACGGCCGTTGGGCAGGGTCTTGACCACCTCCTCGCCATAGCGCGGCGGCGTGACCGGATCGAACTCGCCTTCCAGCACCAGCGCCGGCACGTTGCCGGCCAGAGGCTGGTGGAAGTCCGTCGGCGCGGCGCCCTTGGGCCAGGCCGCGCACATCGCCGCCATGGCCTGCGGCATCTGGTTGCCCAGCACGGTGCCTTCATCGGCCTGGTTGGCGACCATGCTCTCGCCGTCCTCGCTGCACACCACCGACAGCTGCATGCCCATGGCCATGCTGTCCTTCATGTCGCCCTGCATCATCTGCGCCAGCGCCATCAGGTTTTCATAGCGGCCGGCGCCGGCTTCATGGATCAGCTTGGGCAGCAGCGCCGCGGCCGCCGGCATGTAGGCATACATGCGCACCAGACCGGCCACGGTCTCGGCGCGCAGCACGTCCTCGCGCTCCTCGCCACTGCTCGCGTCGCGGTAGCGCACCGTCACCGGCTGCGCACGCAGCCTGGCCAGCAGCGCATCCAGTTCCGCACGCGGGTCACCGAGCTTGTCTTTGCACGAGGGTGTCTGCGTGCACTGGGCGAACTGCAGCGCCAGCGCATCATCCAGGTTGCGCGCGAAGATGTTGCCCAGCTGCTGGGTATTGGGTACCACCGAATCGAGCACGATGCTGCGGGTGGCCTGCGGATGGCGCATGGCGTACTGCTGGGCCACGCGGGTGCCATAGCTGACGCCGACCAGGTTGATCTTCTCCGCGCCGATGGCCGCGCGCACCGCGTCCAGATCGGCCACCGCATCGGTGGTGGTGTAGAAGCGCAGATCGGCTTTCCCCGCCAGTTTGGCCGCACATTTCCCCGCCTCGGCCTGCATCGCCGCAGGCGAGATGTCCTCGCTTTCGGGCGTATCACAGGCCAGCAGATTGGATTTTCCGGTGCCGCGCTGGTCCACCAGAATCACGTTGCGGTGCTTGCGCACCTCGGCAAACGCCGTATCCACCTGCGGGTAGGTGGCCACCGCCGCCTGGCCCGGACCGCCGGCCAGGAAGAACACCGGATCCGGCTGCAGGTCGGTCTGCTTCTCCGGTGCCAGCCAGGCGATGTTCAGGGCGATCTTGCGCCCCTGCGGATTGGCCCGGTCCTCGGGGACCTGGAAGGTGGTGCAATGCGCTTCCAGGCTGTTGCGGCTGAGCGGCGAGCTCAAGCTGCAGGGAGTGAATTCCAGGCTGCCCAGGGTCAGCGGCTTGGCCGGCGTGGCTGCCGTTGCCACGGCCGGCTCGCCGGTGGCCGGCGCTTGCGACTCCGCCGCCGGCCGCGTGATGCGGTAACCGACAAGGCCGGCGACGACGGCCAGGGCGAGGATGGTTTGGGTCTTGCGGGACATCATCGGAACAGCCCCTCACGGTTGAAGGAAACAAACGGATCTGCCTGCATCCAGACGCGGTCGCGGCAGCTATGTGACGTCGGGAAAGAAGATTTCCTCGATCCGGCGATCGAACAGTCGTGCGATGCGGAAGGCCAGCGGCAGGCTGGGATCGTACTTGCCGGTCTCCAGCGCATTGACCGTCTGCCGGGAAACGGCCAGCCGTTCGGCCAGCTCGCCTTGCGACCAGCCGCAGGCATCACGCAGTTCGCGCAGGCGGTTGTCCATACCGGTGCTTCAGCGGTAGCGTCGGGCGACCACGGCCTTGACCAGGCCATAGCCCAGGCACAGCAGCGGGAACACCCAGATCATCGCCGCACCGGCCGGCACATCCACCACCCGCGCCACCTGCAGCAGGCCGCCGCCCAGATACAGCAGCGAGACCAGCGCGGTGGCGAAACTGACCGCCTGCAGTTCGATACGCTGCTGCAGCTCGTCGGCATCGCGGATGTAGCGGATCATCGCACGCAGCATCAGCGCGATCGGCGGCACCGGCAACAGCGCGACCAGCGCCCGCAGGCCAATGCTGTCCACGTGTTTGAGCAGCCCGATCGAGCTGAACAGCAGCACCACGTAGCCGCCCAGGGCGACCATCATTTCGCGGGTATAGCGCTTGCGCAGCACCGGCGGTGCGGTGTCGCAGGCATCGGGAAGCAGCCGGCGCAGCACTACGGCAAACAGCAGGCCGATGGCCAGGCCGGCGAAAATGCCGGCGAGCATCGGACCGGGAGCGTGCGGCATGCCTTTGAGGAGCGCGCCACTGGCGAGCGCGGCCATGACCGCGGCAAGCAGCAGCCAGCGCGTGGCGGTCAGGGCCATCAGCGCAGCGTCCGGCAGCGCAGGCGGAAAATCGCAACAGCGGGCGCCCCCCCGCCAAGCCCCGGCAAGGGGAGGCGCGCGGCCAAGGCGCGGGCGGTGTTCACAACAGCGGTGCGGGAATGCCTACGGGACTGCATATCAACCACCCTGTAAAGGACGCTTGACAGACGATAGGGGCGGCACCGCCCCGCTGTCAAGGAGTCTTTACAGGTGGAACCGTGCCGGCGCGATTCCGCGTGGCGCCGCTGCCCGCAGCCGGGCCGGCTTACTTGCTGCTGACGTACTTCTCGCGGCGGATCTGCGGATTGCCCAGACCGGCGGCCTTCAACGCCTCGGCGCAGGCATCGACCATGTCCGGGTTGCCGCACAGGTAGGCGATATCACGCGCCGGATCCGGCGCGACTTCCGCCAGTTGCTGCTGCACATAGCCGCGACGCACGTCCGGGTGCGGCTCGACCGGCAGCTCGCGCGACAGGCACGGCATATAGCGGAAGCCCGGCGTGGCCTCGGCGAAGGCGCTGAAATCCTCGCTGTACAGCAGCTCGGCCGGGGTGCGGGCGCCTTGCAGCAGCACCACTTCCACGCCGCGTTCGACGATGGCCTGGCGCAGCTGCGGCAGCATCGAGCGGTAGGGCGTGACGCCGGTGCCGGTGGCAATCAGCACATAGCGGGCATTGTGGTCGCCCGGCTGCAGGCAGAAGCGCCCGAACGGACCGCTGGCACTGAGATGCCCGCCGATCTCCAGCCCTTCGAACAGCGCGGTGGCCGCGCCGCCGGGCACGAAGCTGACTGCGATCTCCACCGCCTCGCCCGGGCCCATCGCATGGTCATGGATGGTCGCCAGCGAATAGCTGCGCTTGGTGGCGGTGCCGTCGGCATAGGCGAAATGGATCTGGATGAACTGGCCGGGCGAGAAATCCAGCGGCTGACCGTCATCGCGGACGAACTGGTAATGACCGACCGTCGGCGCGAGCATGCGCCGGCCGACCAGCTTGAGGGGGAATTGGACAGGCACGGGGAGGGAACAGTGTGTAGCCGGGCTGACGCCGCAGGGGCTTCTATAATACCGGCTTGCTCTTATCCGGCGCCTTTACCCGGGCGCAAAGGCCGAAGCTTGGACCCCCGAACCTCCCCCGTCGCGCCCGCGTTGCGCGTGACCGACCTCCGCAAGACCTACGACAACGGCGTGCACGCGCTCAAGGGCGTGTCGCTGGAAGTGGCGCCCGGTGATTTCTTCGCCCTGCTCGGCCCCAACGGCGCCGGCAAGTCGACCTTGATCGGCATCGTCTCCTCGCTGGTGAACCTCAGCGAAGGCCAGGTGGAGGTGTTCGGCACCGATCTGGTCAGCAATCGCAGCGCGACGATGCGCCTGCTCGGGCTGGTGCCGCAGGAAATCAACTTCAACCTGTTCGAGAAGCCCTTCGACATCCTGGTCAACTACGCCGGCTTCTACGGCATTCCACGTGCCGAGGCGGAGGTGCGCGCCGAAGAGGAGCTCAGGCGCGCCCACCTGTGGAACAAGGCGCAGATGATGAGCCGCACGCTGTCCGGCGGCATGAAACGGCGGCTGATGATCGCCCGCGCGATGATGACCCGCCCGCGCCTGCTGATCCTGGACGAACCCACCGCCGGGGTGGATATCGAGATCCGCCGGGACATGTGGAAGACGCTGCAGGAGATCAATGCCGCCGGCACCACCATCATCCTGACCACCCATTACCTGGAAGAAGCCGAGCAGCTGTGCCGCAACCTGGCCATCATCAACCACGGCCGGATCGTCGAGCAGGGGCCGATGCGCGACCTGCTGGCCAAACTCGACGTGGAAGGTTTCATCTTCGACATCGACGGTGAGCTGCCCGCGCAGCTGCCGCAGATCGAAGGCGCCACGCTGGTCGCCACCGATGCACACACCCTGGACATGGACATGCCGCGCGCGATGGACCTCAACCGCGTGTTCGCCGCGCTCAACAGCGCCGGCATCCGCGTGCGCTCGATGCGCACCAAGAGCAACCGCCTGGAAGAGCTGTTCGTGCGCATGACCGGCAACCTGGAGACCCCCGCATGACCCCCGCCGCCAACACCGAAACCGCCACCACCGGCGCGCGCAACTGCGTGGCACTGGGCACCATCGTGCGCCGCGAGATCAACCGCATCCTGCGCATCTGGGGCCAGACCCTGGTGCCGCCGGCGATCACCATGACCCTGTACTTCCTGATCTTCGGTGGCCTGATCGGCTCGAAAATCGGCGACATGGGCGGCTACAGCTACATGCAGTTCATCGTGCCGGGTCTGGTGATGATGAGCGTGATCCAGAACAGCTACGGCAACATCTCCTCCTCGTTCTTCGGCGCCAAGTTCGGCCGCCATATCGAGGAGCTGCTGGTCAGCCCGATGCCGAACTGGGTGATCCTCGGCGGCTATGTGGCCGGTGCAGTGGCGCGCGGCATGGCCGTGGGCGTGATCGTGCTGCTGATCGCGATGTTCTTCACCCCGGTGCGCATCCCGCATCCGCTGGTGACGCTTAGCACGGTGCTGCTGGGCGCGACGATCTTCTCGCTGGCCGGCTTCATCAACGCGGTCTATGCCAAGAAGTTCGACGACGTGGCGATCGTGCCGACCTTCATCCTGACCCCGCTGACCTACCTGGGCGGCGTGTTCTATTCGATCACCCTGCTGCCGGGCTGGGCGCAGACGCTGACCCATGCCAACCCGATCTTCTACATGGTCAACGCCTTCCGCTACGGCCTGCTCGGCAGCAGCGACGTACCGCTGTGGGTGTCGTATGCGCTGATGCTTGGCTTCGTCGCCGCGCTCGGCGCGCTGGCACTGTGGCTGCTCAAGCGCGGCGTCGGCCTGCGCAGCTGAACCCGGGGGCGCCGCAAGGCGCCTTCTTTTTACCTGAGACCGCCGCGCACACTCCTATGATGGCCGCCTCCCCTTGCTGATGGACTTACGATCTGATGCGCATCCTGATTCTCGGCGCCGGTGGTACCGGCGGCTACTTTGGCGGACGTCTGGCCCAGGCCGGTCTTGATGTCACCTTCCTGGTACGGGCGGGCCGCGCCGCGCAGCTGGAGCGCGATGGCCTGGTGATCCGCAGCCCGCTGGGCGATGCCACTTTCCCGGTCGCCCACGTCACCGCCGATGCGCTACCGCACGGCGTGCAGGAGCGTCCGTTCGATCTGGTGATCCTCAGCTGCAAGGCCTACGACCTGGACAGCGCGATTGAGGCGATCGCGCCGGCGGTCGGCGCACACACCAGCGTGCTGCCGATCCTCAACGGCCTGCACCACTACGCCGCGCTGGATGCACGTTTCGGACGCGAGCGGGTGCTGGGCGGACTGTGCTTCATCAGCGCGACCAAGGCCGCCGACGGCGCGGTGCTGCATCTGGACACGCCGGCCAAGCTGACCTTCGGCGAGCGCGATGGCGGGGCTGACAGCACGCGCGTGGCCGCCCTGGTCACGGCCTGCGAGGAGGCCGGTATCGACCATGTCGCCTCGGCCGATATCGCCCGGGAGCAGTGGATCAAGTACACCTTCCTGACCGCGCTGGCCGCCGGTACCTGCCTGATGCGTGCCGATGTCGGCAGCATCGTCGCCAGTGACCATGGCACCGCGTTCATGCAGGCGCTGTATGGCGAATGCCTGGCAGTGGCCGCCGCCACCGGCCAGGCGATCCCGCAGAAAGCGCAGGACATCGCCCTGTCCGCGCTGACCAGGGCAGGTTCGCCGATCAAAGCCTCGATGCTGCGTGATCTGGAAGCCGGGCAACGCGTGGAAGCGGCGCATATCGTCGGCGACATGCTGGGCCGCGCGCTTGCGCAGGAACAGTCGGCGCCCCTGCTGCAGGCCGCCTACTGCCACCTGCAGGCCTACGAAGCACACCGCGGCGCATGACCGCCGCCGGAATGCTGCCACGGCGGGTGCTGATCCTGGGACTGGGCTTCGCCGGCCGCGCAGTGGCGCTGCATCTGCGCTCGCTGGGCGTGGCAGTGGCGGGCAGCGTGCGCGATCCGGCAGCCGCGCCCGGCGACGGCCTCGTGCGCCATCGCCTGCATCCGGACCACGCCCCCGACATGGCGCTGCTGGACGCCATCGCCCAAGCCGACGCGGTGCTGTGCAGCGTGCCGCCCGATGCCGACGGCGACCCCGCGCTGCGCCTGCTCGCTCCCGCCCTGCAGGCCAGCCCGGCGCTGCGCTGGATCGGCTACCTGTCCTCGACCGGCGTATATGGCGATCGCGGCAGCGGCTGGGTCGACGAACACGCCGAGGCCGATGCCGGTGATGCCGTCGCACTGCGCCGGCTTCTGGCCGAAGCGCAGTGGCGCACGCTGGCCGCCGAACGCGGCATCGCCTCGGCCGCGTTCCGCCTGCCGGGCCTGTACGGCCGCGGCCGCAACGCGCTGGTACGGCTGGCGCAGGGCCGCGCGCGCCACATCGTGCGGCCCGGGCTGGTGTTCAACCGGCTGCACGTCGAGGACCTGGCCGAGGCCGTAGCCGCGGCGATGTGCCGGCCGGTCCGCGACGCGCTGTACCTGCCGGCCGACGACGAACCGGCACCACCGCAGGACGTGCTGGCGTATGCCGCGCAGCTCGGCGGCTTCGCGATGCCGCCGGCGCTGGCCTGGGACGATGCCGCGCTCGAGCCGATGCTGCGCCGCTTCCATGCCAGCAACAAACGCATCGACAGCCGCGGTACGCGCCGGGCGCTGCAGTGGCAGCCGCGCTTCCGCAGCTACCGTGAAGGCTTGAGGGACGCCTGGGAAGCGGGCGATGGCCGCAGCGGTCCGGCCGGTGAGGCGCCCTAGCCGGCGTCCGGCAGGCCGAAAAACGCGCGGGTGGCCGCGGTAGCGTTGGCGGCGGTCAGCGCGACGTCCTCGCCGCGATCAAGCGCCAGCTCCTCCACGATATGCGACAGGAACATCGGCTCGTTGCGCCGGTCCTTGGGCATCGGCTTGAGGGTGCGTGGCAGCAGGTACGGCGCATCGGTTTCGATCATCAACCGCTGCGCCGGAATATGTTTGACCAGCTCGCGCAGATGCGCGCCACGGCGTTCGTCGCACAGCCAGCCGGTGATGCCGATGTACCAGTCCTGGTCCAGATAGTCGAACAGTTCCTGGCGCTCGCCGGTAAAGCAATGCACCACGGCCGGGCCAAGCCGGCCGTCGAAGTTCTTCATCATCGCCATGAAATCGGCATGCGCATCGCGCTGGTGCAGGAACAGCGGTTTGTGATTCTCGCTGGCCAGCTGCAGCTGTCGTTCGAAGGCGTTGCGCTGCGCCGGACGCGGCGAGAAATCGCGGTTGTAATCCAGTCCACACTCGCCCACCGCCACCACTTCCGGATGGGCATGCAGCGCGCGCATCTCGGCATCGCATTCGTCGGTGTATTCCAGCGCGTGGTGCGGATGCACACCGGCGGTGGCGAACAGGATCCCGGGATGCTGCTGCGCCAGTTCCAGCGCCATCGGCGAATGCTCGCGGCTGGCGCCGGTGATTACCATCTGCACCACCCCGGCCTCGCGCGCCCGCGCCAGCACCGCATCGCGGTCGCGATCGAAGGAGTCGTGGGTGAGATTGGCGCCGATATCGATCAGTTGCATGGTGCGTTGAACATCCAGGGGGCGGCCATTCTACCGCCCCGGCCGCCCCCCGCCGGGGCGGGCCACCGGGCCATGCTAGATTCGCCCGCACGTTCCCAGGAGATCGTCGATGCGAAGCGCTGCCCTCGTGTTGTTGGCATTGTTGCTTGCTGCACCCGTGGCCTCCGCCGACGAGGTGGTCGCCTACCGCGGTGAAACGCCGATCCTGCGCTCGCAGCTTGCCGGCGACACGCCGGCGGTCGACCGGTTGTTCGAGCTGACGGTGGCACCGGCACTGAAGGACTATCTGACCGCGCACCGCGCGGACTGGGAGCCGGACGAAGCCACCCAGCAGCGCGCCGAGGCTGCGCTGCGGCGCTCCCTGGCCTGCCTGCCCTACGCCACCCCGGAGTACGACCTGCCAGGCGTCGCACGCTTTTCCGCCAATGCGTTGATCAGCGGCGTGCAGATGCAGCGCTTCATCCACCGCCGGTTCGGCGGGGGCCGCCTGCTCACGCCGAACCGGGGGGTGCCGCTGGTCGGGGCGCTGGCCTTCGACGCCAACAACCGCCTGGTCCGCCAGCTGGAACAGGACGGCGCGTTCCGCATTCTCGATCCCACCCTCCACGCGCAGGTGTTTGCCATCCTGGGCGATGCCGAGCAGGGCACACTGGTACCGGAAAGCGAGGCCGCGGCCCTGCTCGATCCGGACAAGGTATTCACCACCTGCCCACCGGCAAGCCCCACCCCGACCAGCTGAGCAGCGGCAACGCGGCGCACCAGCGCGTATTCTTGCGCGCCTATGAGCACCACAGATTTCCCGATTTCTCCGCTGCTGCCGCAGATCCGCGCGCAGCTCACCGCGCATGCGCGACTGGTGCTTGAAGCCCCGCCCGGCGCCGGCAAGACCACCCAGGTGCCACTGGCACTAAGGGATGCGCCGTGGCTGGAAGGGCGCAGGATCATCATGCTCGAACCGCGCCGCGTGGCCGCCCGCAGCGCCGCCACCTTCATGGCCCGCCAGCTCGGTGAGCCGGTCGGCGACACCGTCGGCTATCGCATCCGCTTCGAGAACAAGATTTCCGCGCGCACGCGGATCGAGGTTGTCACCGAAGGCATCCTGACCCGGATGCTGCAGGACGACCCGCTGCTGGAAGGCGTCGGCGCCCTGCTGTTCGATGAATTCCACGAGCGCCACCTGGCGGCCGATCTGGGCCTGGCGCTGGCGCTGGACGTGCAATCGCAGCTGCGCGAGGACCTGCGCATCGTGCTGATGTCGGCCACGCTCGACGGTGAACGGCTGGCCGGTTTTCTGGAGGCGCCACGCCTGTCCAGCGAGGGCCGCAGTTTCCCGGTGGTGGTGAGCCATTTTCCGGCCCGCCGCGACGAGGCGCTGGAAGCGCAGACCCGCCGCGCGGTGGAACAGGCGCTGAGGCAGCACCCCGGCGACGTGCTGGTGTTCCTGCCCGGCCAGCGCGAGATCGGCAAGGTGCAGGCCGCCCTGGCTGGCACGCTGGATGCCACGGCTGCCGTGCTACCGCTGCATGGCGAGCTGCCGGTGGAGCAGCAGACGCGCGTGCTGCAACCGGACCCGGACGGCCAGCGGCGGGTGGTGCTGGCCACCAATGTCGCCGAATCCTCGGTCACCCTGCCCGGCGTGCGGGTGGTGATCGATGCCGGACTGGCCCGTGAGCCACGCTACGATCCCAACAGCGGTTTCTCGCGGCTGGATATCGTGGCCATCTCGCAGGCCTCGGCCGACCAGCGCGCCGGACGTGCCGGGCGCGTGGCCGAGGGCTGGGCCTACCGGCTGTGGCCGCAATCGCAACGGCTGGAGGCGCAACGCCGGCCGGAAATCGCGCAGGTGGAACTGGCCGCGCTGGCGCTGGAACTGGCGGCCTGGGGCAGCGACGCGCTGCGCTTCGTCGACACCCCGCCGGCCGGCGCAATGGCGGCCGCGCGCGAGTTGCTGCAACGGCTGGGCGCACTCGGCGACAGCGGCTCGATCACCGTCAGCGGCCGCCGCATGCTGGCGCTGGGTACCCACCCGCGGCTGGCGGCGATGTTGCTGGCCGCCCAGGGCGACCGCGAACAGGCGCTGGCCGCAGACCTGGCTGCGCTGATCGAAGCGCGTGACCCGCTGCGCCAGGGCGGCGATGCGCTGGCCGCACGCTGGCGCGCCCTGGCCGCGCTGCGCGGCGGACGGATGCCGGCCGATGCCAACCGTGGCGCGCTGACCGCAATCGACGCCGCCGCCAGGCAGTGGCGCCGCCGCCTGCGCTGCGACGCCGCCCCGCCTGCCAGCGTCGAGGCCCATGAACTGGGTGATCTGCTCGCCCACGCCTTTCCCGATCGCATCGCCGTCCAGCACCCGAATGATCCGCAGCGCTACCTGTTGGCCAACGGCCGCAGCGCGCGCCTGTTCGATACCAGCGACCTGCGCGGCGAGCCGTGGCTGGTCGCCAGCGAGCTGCGCCATGAAGCCAAGGATGCCTTGCTGCTGCGCGCCGCGCCGGTGGATGAGGCGCGCCTGCGCGCCGATTTCCCCGACCGCTTCGTACAGCAGGAGGTGGTGCGCTGGGACGCCGACAAACGCGCCCTGAGCGCGCGCCGCGAATCGCGCTTTGACCGGATCGTGCTCGACAGCCGCGCGGCCGGCCGTGTCGATCCGGCCCACGCCGCGCAGGCGCTGACCGATGCGGTGCGCGAACTGGGACTGGAGGCGCTGCCGTGGACCGAGGGCCTGCGGCAATGGCGCTGGCGCATGCTGGCGTTGCGCCACTGGATGCCCGAGCTGGCGCTGCCCGATCTGTCCGACACGGCCCTGCTGGCCACGCTCGATGACTGGCTCAAACCGGCCTTCGCCGGCAAGAGCCGGCTCGACGCGCTGGGCGAGGAAGAACTGGGCGAAGCGCTGAAGTCACCGCTGCCGTGGTCGCAACGGCAACTGCTGGACCGGTATGCACCGGTGCGGATCAGCGTGCCGTCGGGCATGGAACGGCGCATCGACTACGCGATGGACGATGACGGCCTTACCCCACGACCGCCGGTGTTGGCGGTGAAACTGCAGGAACTGTTCGGCCTGGCCGACACCCCGCGCATCGCCGATGGCCGGGTGCCGTTGCTGCTGCACCTGCTCTCGCCCGGGGGCAAGCCGCTGCAGGTGACCGGCGACCTGAGGAATTTCTGGCAGAACACCTATGCCGAAGTGAAAAAGGAAATGAAAGGACGCTATCCACGGCATCCGTGGCCCGATGATCCGTGGACCGCCTCGGCCACGCATCGCGCAAAGCCCCGCGGGACGTGACAGGTCCGGTAGCGGCGGTCAGGCAAGGCCGCAGTGCCAAACCATGCGTGATGCGGCGCGCGGCCGCGACACCGGTCAACTCACGATCCGGAGCCCGGTGCGGCATGACCCAACGCTCCGCGGATGCCTCACCGCGTACGGGGATCGCCTGAAAACGGCCGCTGCACGCAACACCATCCTGGGTGTGCGGCGCATGGATCGCACCTGCAACCACGCTGCATTCATTGCGGCTAACATTCTCTACACGCCCGGACGTCGACACTCGGCGTCTGCCCCGTGACTCAAAGGACACCCCACATGAGCAAGTTCAGCGATATCACCGGACCGGCCCTGGAGCGCGCCATGGAGCTTGTCGGCCATGCCGGCGACAACCTCAAGAGCGGCGGTTCCAATGCCGCCGAATGGCTCAAGGCCGGTGCCGCCATCGGTGCGATGAAGACCGGCGGCCGCGCGGTGACCAAGGTCGCAAAGCGCAACCCGACCGCCACCATTGCCGTGGCCGCCGTGGGACTGGGCCTGCTCGGCTACGCGCTGTACCGAAAGAACAAGCGCGACAACGCCGCCATCGATGCCAGGTCCCGCGAGATCGCCCAGCGCCGGCGCCATGCGGCCAGCGTGGTGGAGGAAACCAGCGATATCGGCAGCGACGCCTGATACCGGCCTTGCACCTCCGGCATTGCCCCGCAGCGCCGGAGGTAGCCGCACAACCGCAGCGGCCCACCCCCGTTCTGCACCGTCACATCCGCGACATCCCCGGTAATCGCAGCACACCTGACCCGCTCACGGCATCCGGGTTGCGCGGCCTCAATCCAGCCGGCGCCACTGGCCCGGTTGCAGATCTTCCAGCGCATACGGCCCCATCGACGCACGTACCAGCCGCAGTGTCGGCAGGTTCACCGCCGCGGTCATGCGCCGCACCTGACGGTTGCGCCCTTCGCGGAGAGTGATTGCCAGCCACGCATCGGGAACGGTCTTGCGGAAACGTACCGGCGGATCGCGGGGCCACAGCACCGGCGGCGTTGGCAGAAGCTGAACCACCGCCGGCAGTGTCGGGCCATCGTTGAGCTGCACACCGCTGCGCAGTGCCTGCAGTTTCTCTTCGGTGGGCACACCTTCCACCTGCACCCAATAGGTCTTGGGTTGTTTATGGCGCGGGTCGGTCAGCCGGTGCGCGAGCGTGCCGTTGTCGGTCAGCAGCAGCAGTCCTTCACTGTCGTAGTCCAGCCGCCCGGCGGCATACACCTGCGGCGGCAAGCCGAAACCGGCCAGCGTCGCCCGCGGCGGCTGGCTGCGATCGGTGAACTGGCACAGGACATTGAAGGGCTTGTTGAACGCGATCAGCATGGAAGTGGCAGGGACGGGAAAACGACAGGGATCATTTTCCCATCCCCGCAACGCAGACGTGCGATCAGTGCGCGGGCTTGACGAAACGCAGCGTCATCCGGTCGCTCTCGCCGATGGCCTTGTACCTGGCCGCATCGGCGGCATCGTGGCTGTTGGAGGGCGGCAGCGTCCACACGCCCTTGGGATAATCCTTCGTGTCACGCGGATTGGTGTTGATCTCGCTGCTGCCATCGAGCTTGAAGCCGGCCGCCTCGGCCATCGCGATCACCTGCGCCTGGCCGACATAGCCGGATTTGTCATCGGCCGGCACATCGCTCTTGGCGCGGTGCTCCACCACGCCCAGCGTGCCACCGGGCTTGAGCACCTGGAAAAACGCGCGGAACATGCCATCGGCCTGATCGTTGGAGCGCCAGTTGTGGACGTTGCGGAAGGTCAACACCACATCGGCCGACGCGGGCTTGCCCAGCACCGGCGCGGCCGGATCGAAGGCGATTACCGCGGCGCGGTCGAACTGCGCCGGCGACCCGGCGAACTTCTTCGTCAGGCCATCGCGCGAACGCTGCTGGTAGTCACGCCCGCCACCGGCCGGCAACGCCTGTGGATCCACCACCGCCGCCACGTACTGGCCATTCTCACGCAGATAGGGCGCCAGGATCTCCGCATACCAGCCGCCGCCGGGCGTGATCTCCACCACCGTCTGTGTCGGCTGCAGGCCGAAGAACGACAGCGTCTGCGCCGGGTGGCGATGCGCATCGCGAACGACATTGGCCGGGGTGCGCCAGCTGCCGGCCACCGCCGCCTGCAACTGCGGTGCAACCTGGAGGTCGGCAGTGCTGGCCGCGGCCTGCGTGGCAACAGCCGGTGCGCCCGCGAGCAACACACTCATTCCCAACAGACAGGCACTCAGCAGCGGTACGGACTTGCTCATCGCGGACTCCGATTGTTCATGTGGATGGATGGCCGCGAGCCTAGCACGCGTCACAGCGGTGATGAGGACGTTGGATATCCCGCATGCACGTCGTGTGCGCGTGCCTGCCGGAAGGCCCCTCCAAGGCGTTCCAACGGAACGTGAACGCCGTGCGTCTATGCTGCGGCACTGGACCCAAGGAGGTACGCATGCCCCAGTTACGCGAACTTGGTCGCTCCGGCCTGCACGTCGCCCCGATCGCCTTCGGCGGCAATGTCTTCGGCTGGAGTGCCGATGAGAAAACATCCTTCGCCCTGCTCGATGCCTTTGTCGAGGCCGGCTTCAACCTGGTCGACACCGCCGATGTGTACCCGGCGTGGGTACCCGGCAACCGGGGGGGCGAATCGGAGACGATCATCGGCCGCTGGCTCAAGCGCAGCGGCAAGCGCCAGAACGTGCTGATCGCCACCAAGGTCGCCAAATGGGCCGAACGGCCGGGCCTGTCGGCGGACAACATCAATCAGGCCGTCGAGGATTCCTTGCGCCGCCTGCAGATCGACACCATCGACCTGTACCAGGCCCATGAGGATGATGAATCGGTGCCGCTGGAGGAAACCCTCGGGGCGTTCGCCCGCCTGATCGAGCAGGGCAAAGTACGCGCGATCGGTGCGTCCAACTACAGCGCCGCGCGCCTGCGCGAGGCCCTGCAGGTCTCCGCCGACTACCACCTGCCGCGCTACGAGACCCTGCAGCCGGAATACAACCTCTACGACCGCAGCGGGTATGAGACCGCGCTGGAACCGCTGGTCCGCGAGCACGGGCTGGGCGTGATCAGCTACTACGCACTGGCCAGCGGCTTTCTCAGTGGCAAGTACCGCACCGCCGGCGACGCGAGCCAGAGCAGCGCGCGTGGGGCCAAAGTGGTGGAGCGTTATCTCAACCCGCGTGGCCTGCGCATCTTGGCCGCACTGGATGACGTGGCCGCGAGCCACAAGGCGACCCCGGCGCAGGTGGCGCTGGCGTGGTTGATCGCGCGTCCGGGCATCAGCGCACCGATTGTCAGTGCCACCGGCGTGGCGCAGCTGCATGAGGTGCTGGCCGCCGCGAAGCTGGCACTGACCGCAGCGCAGATCACACAGCTGGATGCGGCCAGCGCCGAATTCCCCAGCGGCGGCTGAGAGCGGCAAACGCGCAACCGGCGGGCCGGACGCAGATGCCTGCCCGACCGGCCGGGTTCAGCCCGGCGCGCTCAGCCATTCCCGCATCGCTGCCGTCACCTGCTGCGGTTTCTCCAGAGGGGCCAGATGGCCACAGTGGGCGATGACCACCAGAGTGGCCTGCGGCATCAACGCGGCAATCTGGCGACTGACCGGCAGCGGTGTGATCGCATCGTTCTGGCCACACAGCACCAGCGCCGGCCCGCGCCACTGCCGCAGCACCTGGCTGCCGTCCACCCGTTCGATCCGGCTCTGCCGCACGAACACCTCCGCGCCCAGGCGCGTGGTCATCGCCCGCACGCTGTCGACCAGGGCGTGATCCTGCAGTCGCGAGGCGTCGATATAGCTGCGCATGAGCTTGTCGCCAAACCCGTGGAATATGCCGGGCAGGCGCGCGCTGTGCTGCTGCGCCAGCCGTTGCGCGGCGCGTTCGGGCGAATCGGGTCGGCAGGAAGTATCCAGCAGTGCCAGCCGCAACACGCGCTCCGGCGCGATACGCAGGATGTGCTGGGCGATGTAGCCACCAAGCGAGAATCCGGCCAGGGCGAACCGCGGCGGCGCGTGAGCCAGCACCGCCTCGGTGGTGGCCTGCAGAGTGTCATGCCGGGTGAGATCACCCACCTGGCAATCGGCGATATCGGCCAACGCCGCAAGCTGCGCACGCCAGAGAGTGGCGTCGTTCAACAGGCCCGGCAGCAGCAACAGGGGAATCCTGGCGGTATCGGCCGCCGCGACAGCAGTTTGCATCCGGGTATTGTGACCCGGCGCCGGGTTGCAGACATCCTGCTGGCTGGAACACAGGCGCAAAACCGCGGCGGCTGTCGAAGAAACTCGCCACGCACCGCCAATGAACCCGACCCTGCCTAGGCGCCGGCAGGATGGACCGGCAAGGTGACAGTCATGATGGTCGCGTCATCGGGATCGGCTTTCACCTTGAAACCCAGGCTCTGGCACATCGCCAGCATGGTGGTGTTCTCGCGCAGCACCTGGCCTTCGACGATGTTCAGGCCCTGCCACCGGGCGTACTCGATCATGATCTGCATCAGCTTCCAGCCGATGCCATGGCCCTTCAGGTCCGAGCGGATCAGGATGCCGTACTCGCCGCGGTTGTAATCGGCATCGGCATGCAGGCGCACCGCGCCGAGCATCTCGCCATTCTTCGGGTCGATCGCCACCAGCGCGATGGAGCGTGCGTAATCGAGCTGGGTGAGGCGTGCGATGAATTCATGGCTGAAGTGTTTGACCGACTGGAAAAAGCGCAGCCGCAGATCATCATCGGTGACACGCGCGAAGAACGCGCGGAACAACGCGTCATCTTCCGGGCGCACCGGCCGCACGAACGCCTTGCCGCCATCGGACAGCTCGATGCTGCGCTCCCACTCGGTGGGATACGGGAAGATCGCAAACCGTGGATGGCCGCGGCCCTTGTGCAGACGTTTGACCGGGGCGATGGCGATGCGTGCATCCACGGCGATCACGCCGGTGCGATCGGCCAGCAACGGATTCAGATCCAGCGTGCGGATCTCGGGGATGTCGGCCGCCAGCTGCGCCAGCTTGACCAGCACCAGCGCCACCGCCCGCTCGTCGGCAGCCGGCACATCGCCATAGGCCTTGAGGATGCGCGATACCCGGGTGCGTCCGATCACTTCGTGGGCCAGGCGCAGATCCAGCGGCGGCAGCGCCAGGGTCTTGTCGTCGATCACTTCCACCGCGGTGCCGCCGCGACCAAACACCAGCACCGGGCCGAACACCGGGTCATCGGCGATGCCGGCGATCAGCTCGCGTGCCTTGGGCCGCAGCAGGCAGGGTTGCACCAGCACCCCTTCGATGCGCGCCTGCGGGCGCTGTTCACGCGCGCGTTGCAGGATCGAGGTCGCCGCCGTCTGCACCGCCTGCAGCGTGCCCAGGTTCAGGCGCACCCCGTCGACCTGGGATTTGTGCGGGATGTCGGGCGAGAGGATCTTCACCGCCACGGTCTGGCCCTGCTCCAGCAGCGGCTGCGCCACCTCCATCGCCTCGTGCGGATCGCGCGCGACCATCACTTCCAGCGACGGGATGCCATAGGCCTGCAGCAGCGCATGCGTGGCCACCGGATCCAGCCATTGCTGGCCGTTGGCCAGGGCCGCCTCCACCAGCGTGCGGGCCGCCGCAACATCGACCACGAAATCGGCCGGCAGGCTGGGCGGGGTTTCCATCAACGCCGCCTGCGCCTCGCGGTAACGCACCAGATGCTGGAAGCCGCGCACCGCTTCGGCCTCGGTCGGATAGGTCGGCACGCGTGCGGTGTTGAGGGTGGCAGTGGCGCGGTCGTCATTGCCCAGCCATACCGCGAATACCGGCTTGTCGCGCAATTGCCGCGAGCGCAGGCCCAGGGTGCTGGTCAGCGCCTGCGCGGCATCGGCCGAGGAGGTGAACGCGGTGGGGACGTTGATCACCAGCACCGCATCATTGGCCTCATCGGACAGCAGCGCCTCGATCGCCGCGGCATAACGCCCGCCATCGGCATCGACCACGATGTCGACCGGGTTGTCGCGTGACCAGCCCTGCGGCAGCGCCTTGTCCAGCTGCGCGATGGTGGCTGCTGACAGCTCGGCCAGCGATCCGCCCAGCGCCTGCAGCTGGTCCACCGCCAGCCGGCCCACGCCACCGCCGTTGCTGAGGATTGCCAGCCGGCGCCCGGGGAAGGTGCCCAGCCGGCCCAGCGTCTCGGCCGCGGTGAACAGCTCGTCCAGCGCGTTGACCCGCAGCAGCCCGGCACGGTTGAAGGCGGCGCCGTACACCGCATCGGAGGCGGCCAGCGCCTGCGAATGGGTGCTGACCGTCTGTCCATTGGGCCGCGACTGGCGACCGGACTTGACCACCACTACCGGCTTGGCGCGCGCGGCGGCACGCGCGGCCGACATGAACTTGCGCGCATCGCTGATCTGGTCGACGTACAGCAGGATGGCGCGGGTGCGGTAGTCGGCGGCGAAGTAGTCGAGCAGGTCGCCGAAATCCACATCCAGCGCATCGCCCAGCGAGACCACCGCCGAGAACCCCACCGATCGCGCCACGCCCCACTCCACCAGCGCGGCGGCAATCGCGCTGGATTCGGAAATCAGTGCCAGATCGCCGGCCTGCGGCGTGTGCGCGGCGATGGAGGCGTTGAGCCGCGCATGCGGTGCGATCACGCCCAGGCAATGCGGCCCCAGCACACGCATGCCACGCGGCCGCGCGGCGGCCTCGACCTGCGCGGCCAGCGAGCCGGGGCCGTTGCCCAGCCCGGAGGTGAGGATGATCGCGGCGGCCACGCCCAGCTCGGCGGCCTGGCTGACCACCTGCGGCAGGATCGCGGCCGGCACCGTGAGCACCACCAGGTCCGGGATCCACGGCAGATCCTTGAGCCGTTTGACCGTGCGCATGCCATCGATCTCGGCATAGCGCGGACTGACCCAGCCGATCTGCCCGGCGAAGCCGCCGGCGCGCAGGTTGCGGATCACCGCGCGCCCGGCCGAGCGCTCGCGCGGGCTGCCCCCCACAACAGCCACCGAACGGGGACGGAACACGGTCTGCAGGTGGTAGGTACTCATCGCAGCGCCAACAACGGAAACCGGCCCCAAGGTACACGCCCACGCGTGCAAGTGGCATGCGTGCGATCAAATCCGCACGCATCCGCCGGCATCTTCCCGGTTACAGCAGGGTGCCGCGCAGGATCAGCGCCGCGATGCTGAAGTAGATGACCAGCCCGGTCACATCCACCAGCGTGGCCACGAACGGCGCCGAGGCACTGGCCGGATCGAAGCCCAGCCGCTTGAGCGCGAAGGGCAGCATCGAGCCCGACAGCGAGCCGAAGGTGACGATGCCCACCAGCGCCGCGCCGATGGTCAGTGCCAGCAATCCCCAGTGCTCGCCGTAGTCGTGCAGCCCGCCGAGCTGCCACACGCTGATGCGGATGATCGCCAGCACGCCCAGGATGCCGCCCAGCACGATGCCGGTGGGCAACTCGCGCAGCGCCACCTTCCACCAGTCGCGCAGACGCAGCTCGCGCAGTGCCAGCGAACGGATCAGCAGCGAGGTCGCCTGCGAGCCGGAGTTGCCGCCGGAGCTCATGATCAGCGGGATGAACAAGGTAAGCACTACCGCGCGCGCCAACTCCTGCTCGTAGTGCTGCATCGCGCTGGCGGTGAGCATCTCGCCCAGGAACAGCACGCTCAGCCAGCCGGCGCGCTTGCGCAGCATCTCGAAAAAACCGATCTGCATGTACGGCCTGTCCAGCGCCTCGACGCCGCCGAACTTGTGTACGTCCTCGGTGGATTCATCGATCAGCGCATCGAGGATGTCATCGACGGTGACGATGCCCAGCATCCGCCGCTGCGCATCCACCACCGGAATCGCCAGCAGGTCATGGCGGCGGATCAGACGCGCCACTTCCTCCTGGTCCAGCAGCGGATCGACGGTGACCGGCGGATTGAGCTGGGCCACACTGAGAATCGAAGCGTCCGGCGCGCCGGTGATCAGCCGGCGCAGGGTCACCACCTGCTGCAGCTGGCCGCTGGACGGATCCAGCACATAGATCGCATAGACGGTCTCGCGCGAGCGCTCCACCTCGCGGATGTGTTGCAGGGTCTGGGCCACGCTCCAGTCGGCCGGCACGCCGACAAATTCGGTGGTCATCAGGGCGCCGGCGGTGTCGGGCGGGTAGCCCAGCAGCAGCTGGATGGAGTGGCGCGCTTCCGGCGCCAGCAACGGGATCAGCCGCGCGCGGTGGCTGTCATCGAGCTCATGGACGATATCGGTGGCACGGTCGTCGGCCATCAGCCCCAGCAGCGCCGCCGCGCGCGGGGGCGGCAGCGCGGCGACCAGCTGCCCGGCGCGCTGCAGCTCCGGCGCCTCGAGCAGTTTGACCGCACGCGGCAGCGGCACCGCGGCCAGCGTATCGGCGGCCCGCGGCAACGGCAGCGTGTTGAGGAACTCGACCGCGTCGGCGGTGTTGAAATCGGCAAGCGGGACGTTGGCGGCGACGGTGTCCGCCGCCCCGCGCAGGAGCTGCTTCTGGTTCATGTTGATTCGCCTGTCTACGTTGCGACCGCAACGCCAGTACCGGCGAACCCGCCCCTGTCAGGCGGCCACCGTCACTGGCGTCGAACAAGGTCGACTTCTACTGTCGCTGGACATGGGAGGGACTCCGGGAAGATGCTGCGCGGGCTGGCCGGCAACGCGACGAGTCTGGCCACCGCAGCCGGCGGGGTCAACCGCGCGCGGTGAGGTGAAGGGCGGATCGGCCTGCACGCTGCACCTGCGTTGACGGTGCAACCCGCATAATGGCGGCCGGCCGGGCGATGCCAGTGCGGTCTGGCGGTTCTACCCAGAGGAGCACGCGTTACATGCATGGCGGCGGTTTCGAACTGGCTCTGGTGCTGCTGCTGGCCGCGGTGATCGCCGTGCCGGTGTTCAAGCGCTTCGGCCTGGGTGCCGTGCTGGGCTACCTGGCTGCGGGCGTGGTGCTGGGCCCGCATGTGCTGGGCTTCGTGCAGGATGCCGACCGCGTCCTCAATGCCGCCGAGACCGGTGTGGTGATGCTGCTGTTCGTGATCGGGCTGGAGCTCTCGCCGGCACGGCTGATGGTGATGCGGCGGCCGGTATTCGGCGGCGGCACGGTGCAGGTGCTGCTCAGTGCCGCGGTGCTCGGCGGGCTGCTGCTGATGTACCACTTCCACTGGAAAACCGCGCTGGTCATCGGCACCGCGCTGGCGTTGTCCTCCACCGCGGTGGGCCTGCAGCTGCTGTCCGAACACAAGGCGCTGAACAGCGACTATGGCCGTTTCGGTTTCGCCATCCTGCTGTTCCAGGACCTGGTCGCCATTCCGTTGCTGGCAGCCATTCCGCTGCTGGGCGGGGTCAAGAACGAAACCCTGACCTGGCAGGATGCGGCCATCGCCCTGGGCGCGCTGGGGCTGGTCATCGTGCTGGGGCGGCCGCTGCTGCGGCGGATCTTCCTGATCGTGGCACGCACCCGCATGCCCGAGGTGTTCACCGCCACCGCGCTGCTGGTGGTGCTGGGCACCGCCTGGCTCATGGCCGGGGCCGGGCTCAGTGCCGGGCTGGGCGCGTTCGTGGCCGGGGTGCTGCTGGCCGACTCCGAATTCCGGCACGAGATCGAATCGCAGATCGAGCCGTTCAAGGGCCTGTTGCTGGGCCTGTTCTTCATCGCCGTGGGCATGGGCATCGACCTGGAGCGGGTCGCCGCCGAACCGGAAGTGATCGGCATCGGCGTGGCGATCCTGCTGCTGGTGAAGTTCTCGATCCTGCTCGGGCTCGGCCTGGCCACGGGCATGTCGCTGCGCAGCGCGTTGATGCTGGGCAGCGTGCTGTGGCTGGGCGGCGAATTCGCCTTTGTGGTGTTCAACGAGGCCGAGCGCGCGCACCTGCTCGGCCGCATCAACCATGACCGGCTGGTGGCCATCGTCAGCGTATCAATGGCGATCACCCCGCTGCTGTTGCTGGCGCTGCAGCGGCTGCTGCAGCTCAAGCCGCCGACCCGCGCGCCGGAGCATGCGCCGGACGAGACGCTCAAGGATGCCGGCGCGCAGCGGCCGCAGGTGCTGATCGCCGGCATGGGCCGGTTCGGCCAGATCGTCGGCCGCGTGCTGACCGCCCAGCGCATTCCGTTCGTCGCGCTGGAATCGGACCCGGAAACGGTCGAGGACCTGCGCCGCTTCGGCAACAAGCTCTATTACGGCGACCCGACCCGCCCGGATCTGCTGCGGGCGGCCGGTGCCGAGCACATCCGCGTGTTCGTGATGGCCATGGACAACCCGGAAACCAATCTGCGCGCGGTACGGCTGGTACGGCGCCTGTATCCACACGCCACCGTGCTGGCACGCGCGCGCAACCGCCAGCACGCATGGAAGCTGCTGGACATGTCGGCCGAACCGTTCCGCGAAGTGCTCGGCTCCAGCCTGGAAGCCAGCGAGCGGGTGCTGACCGCGCTGGGCATCGCCACGGCGGTGGCGCAGGACCATGTGCAGCGTTTCCGCGAGCACGATGCGCAGCTGCTCCGGGCCCAGCACCTGGTCTATGACGACGAGGCGGCGGTGATGCAGACCTCGCGCGACGCGCGCGCGGACCTGATGCAGCTGTTTGAAGCCGATGCCGGCGACGCCGCGGCGGCCGCGCCGCCCGATACCCGCCCCTAGCCCACGACGCCGGCGGGTGACCGGTCAGCGGTGGTCGCGCAGGAACCGGGCCATCGATGATACGCCCGGCACCGCCGGTTCGAATTCGCCGGCCACGTCGATGAAGCCGCGCATGATGGCAATGTCGCGCGGAGTCCGGTTCAACGCGTCGCGCAGGTCCGGATCGGCGCCGGCCCGCAGCAGGCGCTGCACCAGCAGCGGCAAGCCGTGCAGCGCGGCCAGATGCAGCGGGCCGAAGCCACGCGGATCGCGCACTTCCAGCGACACGTCCTCGTCGAGCAGGCGCTCGACCGCGGCCAATATCACCTGTTCGTCACAGACGGTACCCGGTTCGGCACGCGCCCCCAGCAGCAGCAGCAACGGCGTCACCGTCCCGGCCGAGGCCTGGTCCGGTTCGGCACCGGCCAGCAGCAGCGTATCGAGCAGGGTCAGCAGGCGGGTGCGGTCGCGTGCGGTGAAGCCGTACAGCGTGGCGCAGTGCAGCGGCGCCAGCTGCTGGTCGTCGCCGGCATGCACGTCGGCCCCGGCAGTGAGCAGGCGCGCGACGATATCCGGCAGGCCCAGCGCGGCGGCCAGCATCAGCACGGTGACGCCGCCCGGCAGGCGGTGTTCGAGCTGGGCACCGGCATCGAGCAGCGCGGTGACGATTGCCGTCTGCCGCATGCTGACGGCCGCCGACAACGGCGTGGCACCGCTGGCCGCGGCGTGTTGCGGATCGGCACCGCGTGCGAGCAGCAGATCCACCACCACCGCATGGCCGCCGCCCGCCGCCCGCAGCAGGCCGGTGCAGCCCTGCGCATCGACCGCATCCACCGCAAAACCCAGATCGATCAGGCGACGCACCGCATCGGCGTCACCGGCCATCGCCGCGGCCGGCACATCGGCCTCGCGCAGCGGGCGCAACGGCAGCGACCAGCCACGCCAGTCCAGCCAGTCGGCCAGATCGCGGCGCCCGCTCGACAGCGCCACACCCAGCGGCGTCTGCCCGTCGGCGGCGCGTGCCTCGGGCGAAGCGCCCTGCAGCACCAGCAGTTTCAGCGAGGACTCGCGGCCCAGTGCGGTGGCCAGATGCAGCGCGGTCATGCCGTGGCTGTCACGCGCCTCGCGATCCACGCCCATGGCCAGCAGGCTCTGCTGCAGTTTCAGCCAGCCCAGACGCACCGCCAGTGACAGCGCCGGATCCCCGGCCGGGGCCGCGCCGAACGGATCGGCACCGCGTTCCAGCAGCTCCAGCGCGAACTGTTCGATACCGCGCGCGGCATGATCGTGCTGCACGCAGGCCGCGAGCAGCCGTGCCAGACCGCCACGTCCGGCCGGCGAGACGCCGTGCTGCAGCAGCACCTGCAAGGTCGGCAGCGCATCGGCACCACGCGCCAGCAAGGCGAACATCGGGGTGTCGCCACAGGCATCGAGCACCTCCGGCGCCGCGCCCTGGCCCAGCAGCCAGTCGACCACGCGCGGCTGCAAGGCCAGCTGCGGATCATGCAGCAGGCCGCCCAGCTCCTCGGCCGAACACAGCCGGGCCAGCGCCGGCATGCCATCGAAATTGGCGAACACCAGCGCTTCGCGCAACAGCACCAGCGGCGCGCGATCGGGCAGTGCCGCCAGCGTCTGGCTGTCGCCAGCGGCCTCACCCGTGCCGGCATCGCTGACAGCCGCCGGCAGCGGATAGGCCGGATCCAGCAGCGAGACGATCGACCAGCGACCGGCGGCGGCGGCGTGGTCGACGGCGCGGCGGCCATCGGCGCCGACGCTGTCGGCCGGAATCCCCAGCTCCAGCAGGCGCTGGATCAACGCCACCGAGACATGTTCGGCACGGCTGGCCAGCAGCACGGCATTGCTGCCCTCGCCATCGACCGCGATCACATCCGGCTTGTATGCGAGCAGGCGCTCCAGCACACCGGCATGGCCGTGCGCGGCCGCATCCAGCCAGGGCGTGCGCCCCAGTGCATCGCGTGGCTCGACGTTGGCCCCGGCACTGAGCAGGGTTTCAACAATATCCACGTGGCCGGCCGCCGCGGCCTCATGCAGTGCGCTGCGCCGCTGCCGGTCGCGCGCGTCCAGCCGCGCCTTGTGCTTGAGCAGCAGCTGCACACCGGCCGGGTCATCCTCGTCGGTCGCCGCGGCCGCGATCAGCACCGGAATGCCGTCCTCCGGCTCGGGTCGGGCGCCACGTTCCAGCAGGAACCTGGCCAGCCGCCAGTTGCCGGCCTGGCAGGCCAGTGCCAGTGGACTGTGACCGTCGTTGTTGAGCGCATCGATCTCGGCGGCGGCGTCGCGCAGCAGCGCGGCCACGCCCGGATCGGAACTGCGCGCGGCATGATGCAAGGGCGTGTTGCCGTCGGCATCGGTCGCGCGCGGGTCGGCGCCGTTGGCCAGCAACGTCATCACCGCCTCAGGCCGGCCGTGCCAGCTGTCGCGGGTGGCCGCCAGCAACGGCGTCATGCCGCGATGGGACTGGTTCAGATTGACGCCACGACTGATCAGCGCCCGCAGTACACGCAGATCCGGCAACACCGCGGCCAGTACCGCCAGGCTGCGCTGGTCACGCGCCGCCGTCGGCGGCGGTGCATGCGGATCGGCTCCGGCCTCCAGCAGCTGCAACGCGCGATCCACGCGGCCGCCACGCACCGCCTCGTACAGCTGCGGCACCAGTTCATGCTGCGCCAGCGGTTCCAGCGGCACCGGCGTGATGGCCGCCTCGGCAAAGGGATCGAAGGTTTCCACCGCCGGGGCGGGAGCGGAAACGGCCGGCGCGGCCGGCATGCGCTGCAGCAGCGCGTGCAGCAGTGGCGCGGCCAGCGCGGTAGCCAGCGCCAGCGGCCAGCGCAGGCCCTCCGGCAGCAGCCCCGGCCAGGCCGGCAGCACGACCGAAGCGCACAACAGCAACAACAGCAGCGCTGCACCCAGCCCCTGCCAGGAAGTGAGGCCACGCCCGGCCAGCGCCTGCCATTGCATCGGCAAACGGCTGTCCTCACGCTCCATTGCATGCCACAACGGCCACGTCCGCCATAGTCCCAGCACCGCTACGCTCACCGCCACGCCCAGCGCCAGCACCGCCGCCAGACTGCCGCTGTCATGCAGCGCCGCCAGCGGCCAGGCCACCAGCAGCGCCACCACCGCGGTGCCCACCAGCCACAGTCCGGCCAGTTCCGGCAGCGCATGTTTGAGCAGCGCACCTGCCGGGGCCTGCGCGCGGGTACCGCGTCCCCATGACACCGCCAGCGCGAACGCCGGCTGCGCGAGCACACCGCACAGCGCCGCCACCACGCCGCCGAACGCCGTGGCCAGGCTCAACACCAGACCCGTCGCCAGTGCGGCGGCAATCGCACGGGTGCGCGTGTGATCAGTCATCGCGACCGTCGATGCGGGCGATTTTTACCGGCGCCAGCGGTTGCGGCGGCAGCTGCAGATGGAATCCGCGCTCGACCAGATTCGCGCGCACGAGCGCGGCGTCGGCCTGGGCCAGGCGACGCTCGGGAGTCAGGGCCACCTCCATCACAAAGGTGTACGGTGCAAGCGTGGCACCCAGTGTGGCCGGGATCACATCGAAATCATCACGCTTGGCAAGATAGACGTAGGTGTCCTGCTTGCGTTGGCTTTTATAGACGTAGGCTTGCATGCCCATGGGGCGTTGCCCTGGGATTGAGTGGCCATGATTGTGGAGGAAATGCCGCAGCGGCGAAAGGCGCGCCCTGTGCGCGTGCCACGGTTTCAGCCGTGCGCACTGCGGTTGTTCATCAAAATCCCACGCTGCGCCGGAAGGTGACAGCGTCACCTTCCATTTCCGCCCACAGCCCCGCCTATATACTCGCGCCATCGACCGCTCCTGGAATACCGCGTGACCGCAGCATCGCCGCCCCGCATGACGCCTGTCTCCATTCGCGCCTTTACCGCCACCACTGCACTGGGTGCCGGACTGGCCGCGCAGCGGCACGCTCTGCGCGATCGGCGCAGTGGTTTGCGCCGCAACGACTTCGGCCCCGATCCGCTGGAATGCTGGATCGGCCGCGTCGACGGACTGGAAAGCGCCGCGGTTCCCGAGGCGCTTTCCGCCTACGATTGCCGCAACAACCGCCTGGCCTGGCTGGCGCTGCAGCAGGACGGTCTGCCGCAGCAACTGGCCGCGGCCATTGCCCGCCATGGCGCGCACCGCATCGCAATCGTGATCGGCACCTCGACCTCAAGCATTGGCGCCACCGAAGAGGCCTACACGCGGCTCGAGCCCGATGCCGAGGGCGTCCCTCAGTTTCCGGCCGATCTGCAACGGGCGCGTATCCATTCACCCCATTCGCTCGGCGAGTTCGTGCAGCAGGCCACCGGCCTGCGGGGCCCCTGCGTCACCGTGGCCACGGCCTGCTCTTCCAGCGCCAAGGTGTTTGCCCAGGCCGCCCGCTGGATTTCCGCCGGCATTGTCGATGCCGCGCTGGTGGGTGGCGTGGATACGTTGTGCGGCAGCGTGCTGTTCGGCTTCAACGCACTGCAGCTGGTCTCGCCCACCCCGTGCCAACCCTTCGATGCACGCCGCAGCGGCCTGTCGCTGGGCGAGGCCGGTGGCTTTGCACTGCTGGAACGTCTCGATCCCAATGACGGCGCTGCGCTGCGCCTGTGCGGCTATGGCGAGTCCAGCGACGCCCACCATATGTCCGCGCCACATCCGCAAGGGCTGGGCGCGCGGCTGGCCATGGCCGATGCCCTGCACCGCGCCGGTATCGACGCCAGCGAGGTGGGCTACCTCAACCTGCATGGCACCTCGACCCCGGCCAATGACAGTATCGAAGCACGCGCGGTGGATGCGCTGTTTCCGCCGACACTGCATGCCGGTTCAACCAAGGGCTGGACCGGACATACGCTGGGCGCGGCAGGCATTGTGGAATCGGCCATCGCACTGCTGGCCCTGTCGGACGGCCTGCTGCCGGGCACCCTCAACAGCGAGGTCCGCGATGACGCCTGCGGTGAGCAGATCCATTTTGAAAATGCACAGCGATCCATCCGTTACGCGATGAACAATTCATTCGGTTTTGGCGGCAACAACTGCTCGCTCGTGTTCGGCAGGGCGGACTGATGGCGATGCTTGAAGCAACCCTGGAAGGTGTGGGTTTCTGGTGCACCGGCCTGCCCTCGTGGCAAGCGGCGTGTGATCACGTGCGCACAGGGGCGATCCCGGAAGGCGCACCCGCGCGGCCGTCGGCGCAGCTGCTGGCCGCCAATGAACGCCGGCGGGCGCCGGAGACGGTGGCCGTGGCACTGGACGTGGCACTGGCGGCCTGCACTACCGCCAGCCGCGATCCGGCCAGTCTGCCGTCGGTGTTCACCTCAACCCACGGCGACCTGGCCATCACCGATTACATGTGCGCGGCGCTGACCCAGGACCCGCGCGCGCTGTCACCGACCCGCTTCCACAACTCGGTGCACAACGCGGCGGCCGGTTACTGGACCATCGGTGCCGGCGCATTGCCGCCGGCCACCGCGCTGAGCGCCCACGAGGCCAGCTTCGCGCAGGGCCTGCTGGAAGCGCTGGCGCAACTGGCCAGCGGTAGCGAGGCGGTGCTGCTGGTGGGCTACGACAGCCAGTCCACCGGTCCGTTGGGCCAGGTCTCGCCCAGTCGCGGCCTGCTCGGCGGGGCGCTGGTGCTGTCCCGGACACCCGCCCCCGGGCAGCCGAGGCTGCAGGTCGCCTTGGGCGACGCAGCCAACGCATCGGCGCCAGATGCCGACGGGCCGTTGTCACGCTGGATGCGCGGCAATGCGATGCAGCCGATGCTGCCGTTTTTTGAAGCGCTGGCGCTGGAACGGACCCAGGTGCAGCTGGCGGCCGGTAACGGGCAGTGGTTGAGCATAGGGATCGCTTATGACTGATAGGGCTCCTCTCACCGCCGACGAGGTCGCCGTCCTGATCCCGGCGTTGAACGAATCGCTGCGGATCCGCGAAGTGGTGTCGGGCGCGCTGGCGCACCATCGCCATGTGATCGTGGTCGACGACGGCTCCGACGACGACACCGCCGGATGCATCGCCGACCTGCCGGTGATCCTGCTGCGGCACAGCCGGCGCATGGGCAAGGGCCATGCGCTGCGCAGCGGGTTTGCCGAGGCGCGCGCCCGCGGCCTGCGCGGGGTGCTGACCATGGACGGTGACGGCCAGCATGCCGCCAGCGACCTGTCGCGCCTGCTCGACAGCGCCAACCGCCACCCCGGCTGCATCATCATCGGCGCGCGCCTGCGCAAGCGGGCGCTGCAACCCATCCACCGGCGGCTGGCCAATGAGTTCGGCGACTGGGGCATCGCCTGGGGCACCGGCTACCAGGTCGCCGACAGCCAGAGCGGGCAGCGTTTCTATCCCGAGCAGGTACTCGCGCTGCAGGATATTCCCGGCGAAGGCTTCGTGTTTGAGGCACAGGTGGTGATTTCAGCCGCACGCCAGCTGGGCACGCGTTGCGTGTCGGTACCGATCGAGTCGCGCTACCAGAGCGCGAACAGCAGCGAACAGTTCCGCCGCAGCCACTTCCGCCCGCTCAGCGACCTGTACCGCATCACCAGCCACATCGTGCTGCAGGCCTTGCGTTACGGCCACATCCGCGCGGTGTACCGCGCCATCCAGGCCAATCCGCCGCTGATCGATGACCCCAGCGGCGAGTTCGGCCCTCCTGTTGCCGTGTCCAGCCCCCACCGGGAGCACGTATGAATTCTGCCGCCACTGATGTCCTGATCATGGGTGGCGGCCTGGCCGGCCTCAGCCTCGCCATCCAGCTCAAACAACGCGATCCGTCACTGGCGGTGACGGTCATCGAACGCCGCGCCCATCCGGTGCGGGAAGCGGCCTTCAAGGTCGGCGAATCGACGGTGGAAATCGGCGCGCACTATTTCGCCAACGTGCTCGGTTTCAAGGACCACCTGGAAAACCGGCATATCCGCAAGTTCGGGTTCCGCTTCTTCTTCTCCGAAGGCCAGCACGATATGGCCGCCTGCACCGAACTGGGCGTCAGCCGCTTGCTGCCAACGCCCTCGTGGCAGCTTGATCGTGGCCGCTTCGAGAACTTCCTCGGCGAACAGGCTGTCGCGCTCGGGGTGCGGTTCCTGGATGAGGCGGTGGTACGCGGCATCGAGCTGGGTGAGGGCGCGGATTCCCACCAGGTCCGCTACGAACGCCAGCAGCAGACCACGACACTGCACGCGCGCTGGCTGGTCGATGCCAGCGGCCGCGCCGGGCTGCTCAAGCGCAAGCTGGATCTGGCGCAGGCCAACGCACATGAAGCCAATGCGGTGTGGTGGCGGGTCGATGGCCACATCGATCCCAACCAGTGGAGTGATGATCCGCAGTGGCAACAGCGCTGCACACCGCCGGACCGCTGGCGTTCGACCAATCACCTGTGTGGCCCGGGCTACTGGTTCTGGCTGATTCCGCTGTCCTCCGGCGCACATTCACTGGGCATTGTCTGCGATGCCGCGATGCATCCGCTGGAGCGGATGAACACCCATGAGAAAGCCATGGCCTGGCTGCAGCAACACCAGCCGCAGATGGCCGCCACCTTGCAGCAGCCACAGCACACGCTGCAGGATTTCCTGTTCCTGCGCAAATTCTCCTATGGCTGCAAGCAGGTGTTCTCGGCCGACCGCTGGGCGCTGACCGGCGAGGCCGGGCTGTTCCTGGATCCGTTCTATTCGCCCGGCAGCGACTTCATCGCCATCAGCAACGGCTATATCTGCGACCTGATCGAACGCGACCGCAAGCAGCAGACGTGGGCGCCGTATGCGGAGATCTACCAGCAGGTGTACTTCTCTTTTTACGAGAACACCCTGACCCTGTATCAGGACCAGTACCCGCTGTTTGGCGATGCCCAGGTCATGCCGGTCAAGGTGATCTGGGATTACACCTACTACTGGGCATTGCTGGCCCCGCTGTATTTTGCCGACAAGCTCACCGACATCGGGCTGCTGGGACGGATAAGGGACCTGTTCCAGCAGGCCCGGGCCCTCAACCTCGGTATGCAGGCGCTGTTGCGCGACTGGGGCGCGCGCAACCAAGGTCCATTGCGCCCGGATGGCCGCCTGCTCGACCAGCACGGCATCGACTGGTTCTACGCCATGAACCGCGCCCTGCACGAACAGACGCCCGTTGCCGACGAGGTGCTGGTGCAGCAGCTGCACGGCAATGTGCAGCGCATGCGCCAGCTGGCCGGCGAGGTGCTGGAACAGGCGCGCCTGCGTCACCCGCAGATCGACAGCCATGGCCTGGAAACCCTGGTCGCGGCAACGCCGGCCACCGCGCCGTCACTGGCCCCCCACTGGTACGGCTGAACCGGCCTCCGCGAGAAAGCCAATGTCACATACCCCGTTGTTGCTGCAGCTGCTGGTGATCCTGGCGGTCGCTCGCCTGTGCGGTCTGCTGCTGCGTTATCTGGGCCAGCCGCCGGTGATCGGCGAGATGGCCGCCGGCATCGTGCTCGGCCCGATCGTGCTGGGCGCCGCATTTCCGGGCTTCCACGCCACGCTGTTCGCACCGGCCTCGCTGCCCGCGCTGTCGGCGCTGTCGACACTGGGACTGGTGCTTTTCATGTTCATCGTCGGTGCCGAATTGCGCGCGCCCGACGGTGTGCGTGCGCAGCTGCGCAGCGCCGGCTGGGTCGGCATCCTCAGCGTCCTGCTGCCGATGGCGATGGGCATCGGCATCGCGCCGTGGCTGCATCCGACGCTGGCCCCGGCCGGCGTCGGCTTCTGGCCGTTCGCACTGTTCATGTCCGCGGCAATGTCGATCACCGCCTTCCCGATCATGGCACGCATTCTCAAGGAACGCGGCATGACCCATACCCGTATCGGACGGTTGTCGCTGTCGGCGGCCGCCATCGCCGATGTGTTCGCCTGGATGATGCTGGCGCTGGTGGTGGCGCTGATCGGTTCGGGCGAGGGCTACACGGGCTTTCTCAAGACCACCCTGGGCCTGGTACTGCTGTGCGCGCTGGTGTTCGGCGGCCTGCGTCCGCTGTTCGGCGGGCTGCTGCGACGCTACGCGGCCGACGGCGTGCCATCCGGGATGATGATGGCGGCGCTGTTGATCGGCGTGTTCGCCTGCGCCGCCACCACCCAATGGCTGCACCTGCATCCGGTGTTCGGCGCGTTCCTGTTCGGCGCCTGCCTGCCGCGCGACGACCGCCTGCTCAAGAGCCTGATCGAGCGGCTTGAACACGTGGCGGTGATCGTGCTGATGCCGGTGTTCTTCGCACTGGCCGGGCTGGACACCAGTGCCGACGCCTTTGTCGGGGCCGGGCTCGGTGCGCTGGCGCTGATCCTGGCCGCGGCGGTGCTGGGCAAAGTGCTGGGCGGCGCAGCCGGGGCCCGCATCGGCGGCTACCCCTGGCGGGATTCGTTTGCGGTGGGCTCACTGATGAACGCGCGGGCGCTGATGGAGCTGATCGTGATCAAGGTCGGGCTCGATGCCGGCCTGATTGGCCAGGAGCTGTTCACGCTGCTGCTGGTGATGGCAATCGTGACCACACTGATGACCGGGCCGTTGCTGACCCTGTTTGCCGGAAGGCGGCAACCGGCGTCGGGCACGCAAGGGCCTGGCCGCATCACGGAAACCAGCCCGCCCCGGTGAGGCGCGCCGGCCGGGCACTGCCGGGGCCGGAGGCAATCCACGCCGTCCGCCTCCATTACCGCAACGCCACTCAGCCCATGCCGCCGTTGATCCCGATCACCTGGCCGTTGATGTAACCGGCCGCATCGCTGCACAGGAAGGCGACCAGCGCGGCCACTTCCTGCGGCGTACCGGCGCGCGCGGCCGGCACCGTCTGTTTGATCAGCTCGGCGGGAAAGGCGTCGGCGGCCATCTGCCCTTCGATCACCCCGGGGGCGACCACGTTGACGCTGATGCCGCGGCTGGCCATCTCGCGCGCCAGTGACCGGGAGGCACCATGCAGGCCGGCCTTGGCCGCGGCGTAGTTGGTCTGGCCGCGATTGCCCAGCACCGCGGCTACCGAGGACACACTGACGATGCGGCCCCAGCGGGTGCGCGCCATCGGCAGCAGCAGCGGCTGGGTGACATGGAAGAAGCCGTGCAGTGACACCTCGATCACCCGGGTCCACTTGGCCGCGTCCATCCCGGCCATCGGCGCGTCGTCGTGGATGCCGGCGTTGTTGACGATGATCTGCACCGGGCCATCAGCCAGCAGCGCCTCCAGCGCCTGCGCGGTGGCTGCGCCATCGGCGACATCGAAGGCCACCGCCTGGGCACTGCCGCCGCTGGCGAGAATCTCCTGCACCACGGTTTGCGCGCGGGGAAGGTTGGCATTGGCATGCACGATCACATGGTGGCCGTCGGCCGCCAGCTGGCGGCAGATGGCGCCACCGAGGTCACCGCTGCCTCCGGTCACCAGGGCGCGTCGTGGAGTAGAGGTCATGGTCGAATCCGTGATCGGTCGAGAAAAAAGGAAATCATGCCAGCGGCTGCAGCATCACCGCAGCGCGGCCTTCGGCCAGCAGCTGGCCGGCATGCAGGATGCGGAAGCCGTACTGCTGGCTGGCCTCGGCTTCCACCAGCACCTGTGCATGCGCCTGGATCAGGCCGGGCAACTGGTCGATGCGCGACACATGCAGCTGCACATCACGCAGCGCCACCAGCACGCCTGGCGCCGCCCGGCCGCCGTGATCGCGGGCACGCAACCCGCCATGCACCGCCATCGCCTGCGCGCCGTATTCGCACAGATGGATGGCGCCCAGCTGCCCGTTGTGGCGCAGCGGATGTTCCGGGTCACGATGGCTGCCGGCCTGCAGCTGCACGCTGCCGGTATCCCAGTGAAGCACGCGGTCCCACAGGCACATGCCGCCCTGGTGCGGAATCATCGACAGGATCTGCTCACGCGTGACCATCGGCACTCTCCCGCGACGGATGACGCGATACCAGCAGCGCCAGCACGAAGTTGCACACCACTCCCAGAGCGACCGTGCTGCCAATGGCGCGCAACACCGGAATCGAGGACCACGCCAGCAGGCTGAACACCAGCAACGTCATCAGGCTGCAGACCAGCAGGCCATGCAGGGTGCGCAACTGGTCGGCATGGTTGTCGCCGGCATGCTCGAAGAACAGCCCGTAATCCAATCCCAGCCCGGCGGCCAGGATCAAGCCGATCAGGTGGAACAGGTTCAGTTCAACACCGCAGCCGCGCAGCAGCGCCAGCACCAGCAGCGTGCTCAGCGCCATCGGCAACAACACCCGCCATACCCGCCACGGCGAGCGTAACGCCAGCCAGACGGTGGCGGTCAGCAGCACCATCGCCACCGCCAGCGCCAGCAGCACGCGGCCGCGGTAGGCAGCCACCAACGTTTCGGAGGCATGCTTCATGTCCAGCAGCTCGGCGCCGTGGGCACGCGCGGCGCTGGCCACGGCTTCCACGTCGTGCAGCCCGCCCAGCGAGACCAGCGCAGTGGCATGATCCGGGCCCTGCAGCAGCAAGCCCCCCACCGCGGTCGCCAAGGGCGTGCCCTCCAGATCGGCGGGCTGCAACGGCGGCGCGCTGCGGGCCTGCTGCAGATCCCGCACAAACGGCGCGAAGGCATCGGCGCGGAACGGGGTCTCGGTGACCGCGGTATCCAGCGCATGTTGCACGGTGGCGGTGTCGGGCAATTGCGCCTGGCGCCTGCGCTGGGTCGCGGCGCTGGGCAGGTAGCGCGCCGCCATGTCATAGCTGTCCAGCGCGCCTTCGCCCACCAGTTGCTCCAGGGAAGGGCGCAGCTGTTCCGAAGCCGCCAGCACTGCCTGTGCATTTTCGCCACGCAGGGTCAGCACATAGCGCACGTCTGGCGCGCCCAGCTCTTTGCGCAACTCGGCATCGCGCTGCAGATCCTGCGGATCGACCGGGGTCAGCCGCCCCAGATCGTTCTGCCAGAACGCCCCCGGCGCCCACAGCAGCGCGATCACGGCCGCCAGCGCCAGCGCCGCCAGCGACCAGCGCGGCCGCGGCAGCCGCTGCACCTGTCGCCAGATGCGCGCCAGCAGGGTCGAATCGGCGAAGTCGCGGGTGGGCGGATCGACCAGTGCCGGCAGCAGGTAGCGCGTGGCCAGCGCTGCGGTCAGCAACGCGGTGATGGTGAACACCGACAGCTGCTTGAGGCCGTCCACGCCCGAGAACAGGAAGGTGAGGTAGGCAATGCAGGTGGCGATCACACCGGTGCCCAGGGTCGGCCACAGCGCGCGTACGTTGTCCCACGGTGACCGGCCCGGACGCTGGTGGCTGAAGAAGTGGATCGGATAATCCTGCACCACCCCGATCAGGGTGAAGCCGAAAGCAATGGTGATGCCGTGCACCCCGTCAAAGCCCAGCGCCACCGCGCCGAGCCCTGCCAAACCGGCGCTGGCCAGCGGCAGGAAGCCCAGAATCGGCATCTTCCAGCTGCGGTAGGCCAGCCACAGCAGCAGGATCATGCCCAGCGTATCCAGCGTGCCGATGGTGCCCGCTTCGCTGGCGGTGCGATTGCCGATCTTGACCGAAAACGCCCCCGGCCCGCTCAGCTCCAGCCGGCTGCCACTGTCAGCTGAAACCTGCGCGAAGGCGCGTTCGACCGCATCCACCGCCGCTTGCTGACCGCTGGGATCAAACCCGGCGGCATGAGTCTGCACCAGCAGCAACGCCTGGGTACCGGTGCGGTCGAACCACACCTCTTCCAGCCGCTGGGGCGCGTTGGCCGGCTGCAGTGATTCGGCCACCCGCAGGATCTGCAGGGTCGGGTCGGAGGCCAGCAGCGGTTCGATCAGCGCACCGGCCGGCGAGCCCAGATCCTGCAGCCGTGCCTGCAGTTCCTCGCGCAACGTCGCAGTGGAGAACGCATCGTCCGGCAACTCGCCCAGCAGATAGCGGTACGGCAGCAACTGCTGCGCAATCGCCTCCAGACCGGTCTGTTCGCCGTTGGTGACCAGTTCGAACTGCGGATCCTGTGCCAGTTGCGCGCGCAGCGCCTGTGACTGCGAAGCCAGTTCGAGCGGCGCAGCGCCGGACAGCGCGACCAGCAGCAGGCGGGTGCCGGGACCTTCGCCCAGCTCGTCCAGCAGCAGCTTCTGCGCCGGGGTCTGCGCATCGGGCATGAATTTGCGCAGGTCACCACTGAGCTGGACGCGCGCACTGATCCACGCGCTGGCCAATGCAAGCAGCAACAGCCAAGCGATCGCCAGACCGATGCGCTGCTTCGATGACAGGCTCAACGCGATCCACCGTCGTGGCACAACGCCGTCAGGGCGTCGGCATCGCGCACCGCGGCGGCGGCCACCGCAGCACCACCGAGCAGGGTCCGCTGCACATCGCCCTTGGCCGGGCGCGTTTCAATGCAGCGCAGCTCGTTGCCGCGGCCGTGCAAGGTGATGCTGGCCACCCGCCGGGCCAGCGCCTCGCCGCGCGGCGCCAGTCGCAGCTGCCATCGCTGCGGGGTGCCTTGCGGCTCAAGCCGGTAGGCCTGCTCCAGCGCCGCCTGGTCGCCCGACAGCAGCGCGCCGAAGCTGGTCTGCAGGTCGGCCAGTTCCGGCACCCGCTGCAGCGCGAATACCCGCGGCGGCTTGCCGGCACGGGCAATGCTGACCTTGCCCTCGGCAATGGTGGTGGTTTCGGCGTAAGGCGCGCTCACCTCGCGCACCAGCGTGGCGTTGTCGGGGCGCCGGTACTGGCCTTCCACCCGCAACGGCTCCTTCAGCAGCGCCGAACCGCGCAACTCGACAAAGCCGGTCTGGCTGGGCGCCGGCTGGGCCAGTTGCTGGAGGATCCAGCGGGCCTCAAGGGCGCTCGCCGAGGCTGTCAGGGCCGTGCTGGAGATCAGCAGCAGGAGTGCGCGCCGGGTCCACCGGGGCAGGGAACGCGTGGTCATCGGCATGCCAGAAATCATAGAAATTGAACCAGTTGTAAGGGGCACTGCGCAGCCGCGACTCCAGCCGTGCGGCGTAGCGCTGGACCAGCTGTGCCAACGCGCCGGCACGCTCGCGGCGCGGGATCTCGACGACGTCGTCAAACGCCTCGAACACCAGATCGTAACGGTTGCCCCCGCGGTACAGGCCAAATGCCAGTACCACCGGCACCTTCAGCACGGCGGCAATCAGCCACGGCGCGGTGGGAAATGGCGCAGGCGTGCCCAGCAGTGGCGCGGCGACCGACGGCTCGCCCGGCCGCGCGCGATCCACCAGCATCGCCACCAGCGCCCCTTCCTCGAGCGCCTGCTTGATCGCCATCACGATGGAGGGGCCGTCCTGGCCGGCATCGATGATTCCGGCCGCCAGCACCGGATCCAGTTCGGCCAGCACCTCGGTGATCGCCGGGTTGTGCGCCTTGTCCAGCAGCACCCGCAGCTGGATGTCCGGGCGTTGCCGGCCCAGCGCGCGCAACGCGTCGAAACTGCCCAGGTGCGAGCCGAACACCAGTACCCCACGGCCCTGGTCCATCGCCGCGTGCAGCTGCTCCAGACCGACATTGTGGATATCGAACAAACGCATGCGCCCACCGAGCATGAACACCCGGTCCAGGATGGTGGCCGCGAACGTATGGATATGCCGGGCGACTTCGGCCAACGAGGCAGGGCGCCCATGCACCCGCGACAGGAACGCGCGCGAGGCGTTGCGTTCGGCGCCGCGCATCAGCAGGAAATACAGGGTGATCGGATACAGGCAGAGCCGCGAGACGCCGCGCCCGCCATAGCGGGCGATGGCGGCAATCAGCCGGATCGCACCGCGGCCGCCGCCTTCAGGACGGCGCTTCCAGTCGACCTCGCTCATGCCGGGACGTCCGGCGTTGCCATCACCAGCTCACCGCGTACCAGCAGCTGCGCCTCGCGCAGCACCTTGAAGCGCCAGCGCGGCGCGGCGCTTTCCAGTTCTATCGTCGCGACCTGATCCGGCAGCAGCGGCGCCATGAACTTCACCTGCGGCAGGCGCACGGCGGTGACCGGCACGCCGCACTGGCCGCTGATGGCCAGCAACACCTGCTCCAGCACCACCACGCCCGGCACCAGCGGCCGCCCCGGGAAGTGGCCGGGCAGGCAGGGATGGTCGGCGGGAATAGTGAATTGCATGACATCCACCGGAACAAGGACGGCCGCAAAGGATAACCGGCGCCGGTACCGCTCAGCGCAACAGGTCGCGCCAGAACGCGGGACCCAGCTGCGCCATCTGCCGCGCGAACTGCACGGCGTTGCGATCTGGACGGTCCGGGAACAGGCGCGTACGCAGCGCGTATTCGAGCACGAAGAACCCTCCGATCAGGCCCCAGTTGGCGATATTGGCGCACCATGACCACTGCTCATGGGTGACCGGCCACCACGGCCGCAGGCCCAACATGACCAGCAGCCCCCCCGGTACGGCGCTGGCCGCCAAGGCCAGGTTCAAGGCCGCCAGCAGCACCAGCACCGCCACCCAGGCCCCGGTCAGCTGACGGGTATAGCGCTCCAGCGCGGCGGTCACCGGCATGCCGGCACGCTGATACAGCGCGCGCATGATGCGCCCGATCAACGGCACCTGGCCTGCGCCCAGCGTGCGGGCGAACCCCCACGCCACCAGCAGCGGGAACACCACCGGCGGAGCCAGCAGCAGCATCCACGCCAGCGGCGAGCCGGCCAACCACACCAGCGCCAGCGTGCACAGCAGCAGTAGCGGCAGGGCCCAGCCGCGGCGCTGTGCCAGCGGCGCCAACAACAGCAGCAGTACCAGACTGAACATCGCCGCCGCCGCCCAGATCCCGTCGCTACGGAGGCTGGCCACGTGCGACAGCAGCGGGTAGGCCAGCAGCAGCAGCATGCGGATCAGCGCAGCGGCCGCACCGTGGCCGGAAGGAGGCGCAACAGCCACGCGCTCCACCTCAGGCGGGCTTGTTGGCGTCGATATGAGCCGAAAGCGAGCGCAGCGACGTGAAAATACGCCGGTTGTCCTCATTGTCCGAGCGCAGCTGGAAGCCGTAGCGCTTGCTGATGGCCAGCGCAAGCTCCAACGCATCAATCGAATCCAGGCCCAGGCCGTCATTGAACAGCGGCGCCTCCGGATCGATCTGCGACGGAGTGACGTCCTCCAGGTTCAGGCTTTCCACCAGCAATTCAGCCAATGCGGCCTCGGACGGGGTTTGTGGCGACATGTACAGGTCCAGCGACGATTATGGAGGCGTAACGATCCGGCATCACCGTCGATAGCGCAACCGCGGTGGAAAAAACACGCGCGCTATCATGTGCCATCCCGGTTACACCGAATGTCCAGCGCATGATGTTTCCAGCACCACCCCCGTTGCCGCCCACCCCGTCCGGCCTTGCCCGCGATACCACGCCGGTCACCGCATGTGCGTGTTCCGGTAGCGCACCATGAGCGCCCATGCGGCGGTGACGTCCGCGTTGGCCGCATTGACCGTCGACTATGTGCCGGCCGCGCAGCTGCCGCTGTTGCTGGCCGATCCGCGGGTGCTGGCCATCTTCGCCTTTCATGCCGGCCGCGACGCGCCGGCCAGTGACGATCCGCGTTATCTGCAGGTAGGCCTGCAGGCCCATGGTGAACCGCAGCTGGAAGTGTGGCGCAGCCGCGCGCCGGTGCGCAGCGGACGCGACGCGAACGGCCTGGCCTGGGCCAGCGATGGCGCGCTGCTGTTTGGCGCCATGCAGATTGATGAGGCTACCGCCGGCGGCATCCTGGAAGCCTCGCAGCAGGCCTACGCGCAGATGCTTGCCGCGCTGCCGCAGCACGGTTACCCGCATCTGCTGCGGATCTGGAATTACTTCGATGCCATCACCGAAGGCGACGGTGACCAGGAGCGTTATCGACAATTCTGCATCGGCCGCGCCCGCGGCCTGGGCACGGTTGATCCGACCACCCTGCCGGCGGCCACCGCGATCGGCCGGGTGGATGGCGTACGGGTACTGCAGGTCTACTGGCTGGCCGCCCGCGAACCGGGCATTCCACTGGAGAACCCGCGTCAGGTCAGCGCCTACCGCTATCCGCGCCAGTACGGGCCGCAGCCCCCCAGTTTCGCCCGCGCCATGCTGGCCGCGCCCGGCAGTGCGCTGCCCTTGCTGCTGTCCGGGACCGCCAGCGTGGTCGGACACCAGACCCTGCACACCGACTGCACCGCCCTCCAGCTGCAGGAAACATTCGCCAACTTCACCGCGTTGATCGACGCGGCACGCCAGCATGTCCCCGCGCTGCCGCCACAGTTCGGCGCCGGGAGCCGGCTCAAGGTCTATGTGCGCGACGGTGACGAGCTGGCGCAGGTGCAACAACAGCTGTCACAGCATCTGGGGGCGCAGGTGCCGCGGTTGCTGCTGCATGCAACGGTGTGCCGCCGCGACCTGCGCGTGGAGATCGACGGCGTCCACGGCGGCTGAGCCGGCGGCGCAAAAGGCCCGGCGCTGCGGGGCTCAGTGGCCCAGCAGCGCCAGCAGCGCATCGCGCGGCAGCTTGCCGGTCTCGTTGCGCGGCAGCGCCTCGACCTTGCGCAACGGCCGCGGCAGGAACACCGGGTCCATCAGCATACGCAGCTCCTGCAGCAGCTCTGCCACCTCGCGCTGCGGGGCCACCACCAGCGCGGCGATGCGACCCACCGTATGTCCCGGTTCCGGCGCCAGCTGCAGCACCACCGCATCCTCGACCCCCTCGAGTGCCTGCAGTTTGCGGGTCAGGTCGCCCAGCGAGGCGCGCTTGCCGGCGATCTCCAGCAGATCGGCCCGTCGCCCGCGCAGCACGAAGCGGTCGCCGGGCAGCAGCTCCACCAGGTCGGCCAGCAACACCGGCGTGGCCAGGTGCGGGGCATGGATGCGGGTGCCATCGGGCTGCGGTTCCAGCCAGACCCCCGGCAGCAGTTGCCAGGCGGTCTCGCGGGCGGTACGGCGGCGGGCGAAGATGCAGGTCTCGGTGGAGCCGAACACCTCGCGCACCTCGGTGTGGAAACGCTGCTCGGCGGCGGCGGCCAGTTCCTGCGGCAGCGGGGCGGTGGCGGTGACGATCCCGGCCAGCGGCGGCAGCGCCACGCCCGATTCGACCAGCGCTTTCAGGTGCACCGGTGTGGTGACCAGCAGCCGCGGCGCCGGTACCGTGGCCAGCGCCTGCGCCACATCCTGCGGAAAGAACGGGCGCCCGGCCTGCAGCGTGGCCGGTGCCAGCAACGGCAGCAGCACCGACATCTCCATGCCGTACATGTGCTGCGGCGGCACCGTGGCCACCAGCGAGGGCTGCGCCGGCCCCCACAGGTCCTGCAGCGCCTGCAGGTTCTGCGCGGTACTGGTCAGGAACGAGCCCCAGGTCTTGGGATTGGCGCCGGGTACACCGGTGCTGCCCGAAGTGAAGCCGATCGCCACCAGCTGCTGCTCGGCCAGCTGCGGCACCGGTCCGGCCAGCTGCGGCAGCTCGGCCGGCAGCACATGGCAGTCTGGCGGCAGCCGCTCCGGCGCGGCATCGCCCACGCAATAGGTCTGCGCATAGCGCTGCCGCACATCGGCCACCACCGCCGGGGCACGCGAGGACGGCAGCAGATTCACCTGGCCGCGCAGTGCGATCGCACAGAACGCCACCAGGAAGCGGTAGCGGTCTTCACACAGATTGACCGCATGCCGGCCCGCCGGCAGTTGCGCCGCGACCCCGCGCACCTGCGCCAGGAAGGTAGCCAGCGTCACCGGGCCGCTGCCGAGCACCGCCAATGGCCGGTCGCTGGGGCCGGTGGCAAGTGGATGGACGGCGCGGGAGGAAGCTGCTTCGGGGGCAACGGGCATACGACAACCACGACCTCGGCTGGGCGAATGGACGACCGGCCGCACCGGGGCGCGGACAACCGGCGGCTAGCTTGGCGGCGGCTTGCCCGGCTGGCAAGCCGCACGCGCCATGCCGGGTCAGTGGTAGCCCATCTCGGCGGTGACCTTGCCGCGGAACACGCGGTAGGACCACACCGTATAGCCCAGGATCACCGGCAGCAGCAGCGCCAGTCCGACCATGCTGAAACCCAGCGACGTGGCCGGCGCGGCGGCCTGCCACAGCGTCATCGTCGGCGGCAGCAGGTACGGCCACATGCCCAGCACCAGGCCGAGGAAGCCCAGCACGAACAGCGCCAGGGTCAGCAGGAACGGCGGCAGGTCGCGGCGCGGGTGCATCGCGCTGCGCCACAGCGCCACCGCCACCGCCAGCGTCAGCAGCGGCACCGGTGACAGCCACCAGAAGTTGCCGTCGCTGAACCAGCGTTCCATCACCCGCGACTGCAGGAACGGCAGCCAGGTGCTAACCAGGCCCATGAACACGAGCACCGCCACCATCAGTGGCCGCGTCAGCGACCGCGCCAGCGCCTGCTCCCGGCCGCCGGTCTTGAGGATCAACCAGGTGCTGCCCAGCAACGCATAGCCGGTGACCACCGCCACCCCGGTCAGCATCGAAAACGGGCTGAACCAGCCGAACGCACCGCCGACATAGCGCCCGTCCTGCATCTTCAAACCTTCCACCAGCGCGCCCAGAATCACGCCCTGCGCGAAAGCGGCCAGCAGCGAGCCCAGTGCGAAGGACACGCTCCACAGCCGGCGCGAACGCTGCGCCTTGAAGCGGAACTCGAACGCCACGCCACGGAACACCAGCGCCATCACCAGCAGCAGCACCGGCAGATACAGCGCCGACAGCAGCGCCGCATAGGCCTTGGGAAAGGCGGTCATCAACCCGGCGCCGCCGAGCACCAGCCAGGTTTCGTTGCCGTCCCAGATCGGCGCGGCGGTGTTCATCATCACATCCAGCTGCGACTCGTCCTCGGCGAACGGCGCCAGGATGCCGATGCCGAGCACGAAGCCGTCCAGCACCACGTACATCAGCACGCCAAAACCGATCACCGCGAACCACGCCACCGTCAACACGGTTGCCATGTCCATGTCAGCGCCCCTCCAGCGGTTCATCGGCGCCGGACAGCGGCCGCGCCGGTGTATGCGTGCCGTCATCGCGCGGCGGCTGTTCATGCGGCGCCGGGCCGGAACGCAGGATCTTGGCCAGGTACCAGGTGCCCCAACCGAACACGAACAGATAGCCGATGACGTAGACCGCCAGCGACAGCGCGGTCATCCACGCGCTGTGCGACCCGACCGCATCGGCCGTGCGCAGCACGCCAGACACCACCCACGGTTGCCGGCCCATTTCGGTGACGAACCAGCCGGCCACCAGCGCCATGAAACCGCTGGGCAGCATCCAGTGCCAGCCGCGCAGCAGCCATGTGGACTGCAGCAGGCGTCCACGCCACAGCTGGAAGGCCGAGATCCAGGCCACCAGCAGCATCAGCGTGCCGATCCCGACCATGATGCGGAACGCGTAGAACACCGGCACCACCGGCGGCCGCTCGCTGGCCGGCACCGAGCTCAGCGGCGCAAAGGTGCCATCCAGGCTGTGGGTGAGGATCACGCTGCCGAGCTTGGGAATGGCGATCTCGTAATCGTTGCGTTCTTCTTTTTCGTTGGGCACGGCGAACACCACCAGCGGCACACCCTCACCGGGCGGGGTGTCATGCCAGTGCGCTTCCATCGCGGCGATCTTCATCGGCTGGTGCTTGAGCGTGTTCAGGCCGTGCATGTCGCCGACGAAAATCTGCACCGGCACCGTGAGCGCGGCGAAGGCGACGGCGGCCACCAGCATTTTGCGGCCGGCTTCCAGGTGCACACCGCGGCGCAGGTACCAGGCCCCGACGCCGCCGATGACGAAACAGGTGGTGATGAACGAGCCCAGCGCCATGTGCGCCAGCCGGTACGGGAAGGACGGATTGAACACCACCTGCCACCAGTCCTGGGGATGCACGATGCCGTCGATGATCGTGTAGCCGGCCGGGGTGTGCAGCCAGCTGTTGGAGGACAGGATCCAGAACGTGGAAAACAGCGTGCCCAGCGCCACCATGCAGGTGGAGAAAAAATGCAGCCGCGGTGAGACCCGGTCCCAGCCGAACAGCATCACCCCCAGGAAACTGGCCTCCAGGAAGAACGCGGTGAGCACTTCGTAAGTGAGCAATGGCCCGATCACGGTACCGGCCACTTCGCTCAGGCGTGGCCAGTTGGTGCCGAACTGGAAGGCCATGACGATGCCGCTGACCACGCCCATGCCAAAGGACACGGCGAAGATCTTCTGCCAGAAGAAGAACAGCTCGCGCCAGACCGGATTGCGGGTGCGCAGCCAGCGCCATTCGACGAAGGCCAGCCAGCTGGCCGTGCCGATGGTGAAGGCCGGAAACAGCACATGGAAACTGACAACGAACCCGAACTGGATCCTGGATAACAGCAGCGCGTCCACAGCGCTTCTCCGCACGACGTGTAATTGGGGCAATTCTGGTCCGGTATTGGTTAAGAACGGATGTGACCGGTTGTCGCAGTGCGTCAAACTGCCACCGCGGCACGGCGGCCCGTCCGGCCGCCACGCCCCCACGCGGGCAGCGGAGGCGTGACGGCTGGCCGGTCATCCGCCGGGCCAGCCGGCTGTCCGCGCGGCTTGCCGAATCCGGCCCCCGGCGCGCCGGTTGCCGCGCCCATGACCTGTGGCCCAGCCCGGGCGCAGGCCGGACTGCTAGGCTTGTGCGGTTTTCTTTCCCGGTATCCGCAATGCCCAGACTCCTGCCGCTGTCCCTGCTGTTGTTGGCCGCTTTCGGCACCGCCCACGCCGCGCCCACGCCGATCACCATCGAACAGGCCATGGCCGACCCGGACTGGATCGGCCCGCCGGTGGAATCGGCGTGGTGGTCATGGAACGGGCAGCGGGTGGAGTACACGCTCAAGCGCCCGGGCAGCGCGGTACGCGACAGCTTCCGCCTGCCGCTGGCCGGCGGCGTCGCCCAGCAGGTGGCGGACGACCAGCGCGGCACGCTGGATGCGGCCAACCGCGTCTATGACGGCAGCCGCCAACGCATGGCGTTCGTGCGCAATGGCGATGTGTTCGTGCGCGATCTGCGCAACGGCACCCTGAGCCAGATCACCCGCAGCAACGAACGCGCCAGTGGTGTCAATTTCGCCAGCGATGGCGGTGTGATCTGGAAAGTGGGCAACAACTGGTTCCACTGGAACCCGCGCAGCGGGGTGACCAGCCAGGTGGCCCAGCTCAAGGCCGAGAAGAATCCGGCCGACGCGCCCAAAGCCGATGTGCTTCGCGACCAGCAGCTGCGCACCCTGTCCACGCTGCGCAGCGACCGCGCCCAGCGCGAGGAACTGCGCGAGCAGGGCGAGCGCTGGCGCCAGGCCGATCCGACCCGCGCGCCGGCGCCGATCTTCCTCGGCGCCGAGGTCGAGATCGTCGACAGTGTGCTCTCGCCCGATGCGCGCCACCTGATCGTGGTGACCAAGCCCAAGGGTTATGAGGAAGGCCGCGGCGGCAAGATGCCGCTGTACGTGACCGAGTCCGGCTATGAGGAAGCCGAAGACACCCGCACCCGCGTGGGTCGCAACAATCCCGAGCCGCACGCGTTCTGGCTGGCCGACGCCGCCACCGGCAAGGTCCAGGCGCTGTCACTGGATGATCTGCCCGGCATCGCCACCGACCCGCTGGCCGCGCTGCGCAAGAAGGCCGGCAAGGACCCGCTCAAGGGCAACCGTCCGCTGGAAGTGATGAGCGAGTTCATGGGCGGCGGTATCCGCTGGAATGCCGACGGCAGCCAGGCGGCAATCATGCTGCGCGCCAACGACAACAAGGACCGCTGGATCGCCACCACCAGCGCCACCCGCACCAAACTGGAAAGCCGCCATCGCCTGACAGACGCCGGCTGGATCAACTGGGGCTTCAACGATTACGGCTGGATGCCCGATGGCCGCACGCTGTGGCTGCTGTCGGAGGAATCGGGCTACTCGCACCTGTACACGCAAAGTGGCAGTGGCAAGCCCAGGGCGATCACGTCGGGCAACTGGGAAGCCTCGGCACCGGTACTCAGCGCCGACGGCAGCAGCTTCTACTTCCTGTGCAACCAGAAATGGCCCGGCGACTACGAAGTGTGCAACGTCAACGCCAACGGCGGTGCCGTGCGCGAAGTGACCGCGCTGGACGGCGTGGAAGACTTCAGCCTGTCACCGGATGGCGGGCAGCTGCTGGTGCGGTATTCGGCACCCTACCTGCCGGCGCAGATCGCCGTGCTGCCCAGCAGCGGCGGCGAAGCACGCCCGCTCACCGACACCCGCAGCGCCGCCTTCAAGGCCCGAGAATGGGTGCAGCCGCAGATGGTGCAGGTGCCGTCCAAGCACGGCGCCGGCCATATCTGGGCCAAGTACTACGGCCCGGAGAAGCTCGAAGCGGGCAGGCAGTATCCGATCGCCATGTTCGTGCACGGTGCCGGCTACCTGCAGAACGTGCATGCGCGCTATTCCAACTACTTCCGCGAGCAGATGTTCCACAACCTGCTGGTGCAGCAGGGCTACATCGTGCTGGACATGGATTACCGCGGCAGCGAGGGCTATGGCCGCAACTGGCGTACAGCCATCTACCGCAACATGGGCCATCCGGAGCTGGAGGACTACCTGGACGGCCTGGACTGGCTGGTCGAGACCAAGCAGGGCGACCGCGACCGCGCCGGCATCTACGGCGGCTCCTATGGCGGCTTCATGACCTACATGGCGCTGTTCCGTTCTCCGGGCACCTTCAAGGCCGGCGCCGCGCTGCGTCCGGTCGGCGACTGGCACCAGTACAACCACGCCTACACCAGCAACATCCTCAACACCCCGGACATCGACCCGGAGGCCTACCGCATCTCCTCGCCGATTGAATATGCCGAAGGCCTGCAGGACCACCTGCTGATCGCGCACGGCATGATGGATGACAACGTGTTCTTCCAGGACTCGGTCAACATGAGCCAGAAGCTGATCGAGCTGCACAAGGACACCTGGTCGATCGCGCCCTACCCGCTGGAACGCCACGGCTACACCCGCGCCGACTCCTGGCTGGACCAGTACAAGCGCATCTACAAGCTGTTCGAGCAGGAACTGAAGTAAGCACCAAGGGCGCCGCACGGCGCCCTTCTTACCGAGGATGGCGGCGCCCTGGAAACAGCGCCCGCCACCAATTCCACCGCACAGGGAGTCTCGCCGTGTCCCCCTCCGATTCCCCGATCCGCATCGTCACCGCGGTGATCCTCGATGACGCCGGCCGCGTGCTGGTGGTCCGCAAGCACGGCTCGGACACCTTCATCCAGCCCGGCGGCAAGCGCGAACCCGGCGAGGAGGCGCTGCAGACGCTGGCCCGCGAGCTGCACGAGGAACTGGGCGTGAGGCTGCGACCGGACGGTGCACAGGCCCTGGGCGTGTTCGAGGAAACTGCGGTCAACGAACCCGGCCGGCGCGTGCAAGGTGAAGCCTGGCGGGTGCGGGTCGAGGGTACGCCGCAGGTGCAGGCCGAGATTGCCGAGCTGGCGTGGATTCCATTGCAGCCCCCGCATGGCGTACGTCTGGCGCCACTGAGCGCCCGCCATATCCTGCCGGCCGCCGCCGTGCTGGCGGGTCCGCCCGGGCCGGGGCAACCGGCCGGAACGG